>CAMJIC010000017.1 GCA_946405675.1 uncultured Clostridia bacterium | reverse complement strand
AGCCTGCCCAGCCGGGCAGTGAACAGAAACGCTGGCAGGAGTGTGACTTGTAACGATTATATCACAGGCAACGCAGGAGAAGGAAAATGAATGTTGAAAGGCACCGCTATTTATAGTAATATAATAATGGATTCTTTTATCAGTTATCAGTCTTTACACAAACAGCCAGCATGACTGAGAAAGCAGATCATAATGAATACTACTACATCTAGCAAGGTCAAAGAATTCTTATACCCCGGGAAGATCAAAGGTTTTCGCATCGATTTCGAAAGAGAGAACGGCAAAGCTCTTTGTTTTTTATTGATTGTGGGACTTGTCATCAGCCTTTGCAGCTTTCTCTATGAACTGACCAGAAGCTCCGGCTTCCCGGACGGAACCCGGACGCTGGAATATCTGATTTTTTTCAGTGTATCCGTTGCGCTGCTGTTCAGTTACAGGAAAGAGATAATCAAGGATGGGACGACAACGCTCTATGTCTGGATCTGCCTCCTGCTTGTGTGGAGCCTGTTTATGACCGCCGGAGAGCGTCCGGACTATCCATCCTACCTGTTTTTCTTTTTTATTCTGACTCTGCCGCTCCTGATCCGCGACGCATGGGGGAATGTCCTGATCCTTACCCTTGTTTTTGCGGTTGCTTTTATCATCGTCGATTTTAATTTCAAGGAAAGCAGCATGTTTTCCCTGAACATGGTGCATCTTGTCGCCTGTGTCAGTGCGACGCTATACCTGTCCCAGCGCATGATCCACGAGCGCATCACCTTCATGGAGAACAGCTTCACCGCGACGGATAAGGCGGACCATGACGCCCTCACCGGCGTCTACAACCGCCGCGGCGGAGAACACCTGATCAGCAATTACGTGGCCAACGGCGTGACCGGTGCGTTCATGCTGGTCGATATCGATAATTTCAAGCACATCAACGATCATTACGGACATGCGGAAGGCGATCAGACCCTTCGGCAGATTGCGGCCTGCCTGCAGGAGAACTTCCGCGATACCGATGTGGTCATGCGGATGGGCGGGGATGAATTCATTGTCTATGCAGTCGGCATGGCGGATCTCAACCATGTCGTCAGCCGGCTTGAGAATACAAAAGCCGCCCTCCACAAGATCAAGCTTGGCTCCGGCGGCGAATACGTCACCGCCAGCATCGGCTGCGTGATCAACCTGGGATCCTATCCGGATTATGACACGCTCTCCGCGGCGGCGGACAAACTGCTTTACCTGGTCAAGGAAGAGGGAAAAGACAATTTCAAGTGTTCCGCAATCGAATATAAACCAGAATAACCAGATATATTTCGCCTCATTCATTTTTCTGTCAAAAATATGAATGAGGCGATTAAACAATCATCTATGAAAACAACCGGCATCATTGCTGAATATAATCCATTTCACAATGGCCATCTCTACCAGATGAAGAAGGCACGCGCCCTGTCCGGGGCAGACTACCTGATTGTGGTCATGAGCCCTGACTTTGTCCAGCGCGGAACTCCTGCTCTTCTGGATAAATGGGTGCGCGCACGTATGGCTCTTATGGCGGGAGCTGATCTGATAATTGAGCTTCCAGTTCGTTTTGCTGCCTCAAGCGCAGAGTTTTTCGCCGGAGGAAGCATATCCCTTCTTTCCTCCCTTGGCGTAGTCCAGTCCATCTCCTTTGGCTGCGAGTCAGCACATATCACACCTCTTGCAGACTTTGCCCGTTTCCTCGCACAGGAAGAATCCCCATGCTTCAAAAGCCTGATCCGGTCTTTTCTGAAAGAAGGGGCAAGCTTCGCGAAGGCACGCTTTCTCGCCTGGCAGAAGCTGTCCGGCAGACAGGATCCCGACGGGCTCTTGCATGCGCCAAACAACATCCTGGCCATCGAATACCTGAAAGCCATTTATCAGCAGAACATTCCGATGGAGGTCATTCCCATACATAGAGAAGGTGCTGGCTATCATGATACAAATCTGGAGAGCATCCACGCCTCTGATCCGGGAAAAAGTTCTCTCTCTGATTCGGAAAGCGCCCGTTCTTCTGACCCGGAGAGTCCCCATGCATCTGCCAGCGGGATCCGCCTCGCCCTCTCAAGGGGTCAGGATGTCCGCGCTTTCATGCCATCCTTCGCGCATCAGCTTCTGTCTGATGAGTACGCAAGAGGCCGTTTCCTGACCTCCCAAAGCCTTGACCTCCCGCTCCATCTCAAGCTGCATGAAAAAAGATCCTCACTGACACAATACCTTGATGTCAGCAAGGACCTGGCAAACCGGATCGATCATCTGCTCCCGGAGTACACGGGATTTGAACAGTTCACCGACCTGCTGAAGACAAAACAGATCGCAAGAACCCGCATCCAGCGCTCCCTGCTCCATATCCTGCTGGAGCTGGAAAAAAGCGACGCTCCCATGCAGGTCAGCTATGCGCGGATCCTCGGCTTCAGGAAGACTGCGGCCGGGCTCCTCCATTCCATCAAGGAGCACGCCTCCATTCCCCTGATCACCAGGCTTCCTCCGGAAGGACAGGAATCCCCCATGCTCAGGGAGGACCTGAACGCAGCCCATCTGTGGGAGATCCTTGCAGCCGCCAACGCGCACAGCATGGTGCAAAATGAGCGCCGGAGGCGGATCATCATGATCTGAAACCTGTTCAGCAGCTGTTCGGAAATAAAAAAGCTGTCGATCCATAACCTGCGCAGCAGGATGTACAGATGTACACGTTATGGATCGACAGCCACCCTGAAAGATCAGGCAGATTCCATCACCACTTCCTCCGCTTCCTTCGGCGGCAGCGGGCGTCCCCAGATAAAGCCCTGGATATAATCACATCCGATACTGCGCAGGGTATCCAGCTGCGCGTCCTCTTCCACGCCCTCCGAGATCACCTTAAAGTTCATGATATGTCCGATGGAAATAATCGAGGCCACATACTTCCTGGAGGAATCACTCATATTCATCTGATCGATGAAAGCCTTGTCGATCTTCAGCACGTCAGCCGGGAAGTTATTCAGGTAGCTGAGAGAGGAATATCCAGTACCGAAATCATCGATCGCGATCTTGATCCCCATCTTCTTGATCTCATTGATGCACTCCAGCGCCTTCTCGACGGAATCGATCATGACAGACTCCGTGATCTCGATCTCGATCTGTTCCGGCGGCAGCTGGTACGTACTCAGAATCTCCCGCACCTCATCCAGGAAATCATTCTTCATCAGATGCTTCACGGAAACGTTGACGCTAAGCGTGATATCCGTCCTGGTCTTGCGGATCAGCTGCCCGAAGAAGTCCGCTGACTTCCGGAAGATCACGGAATCGATCTGATCGATCAGTCCTGTCTCCTCCGCAACCGGGATAAACTCGCCCGGGCTTACCATCTTCCCGCTCTCATCCTTCATCCTGGCCAGCGCTTCAAAACCAATCAGCATGTGGTTCACATCATACTGCGGCTGAAGACGGAAGAAGAATGTATCGTTTTCCAGCGCATGCCGGATCTTCCGCTCCATCTGAAGCGTACGCTCGGCATCCGACATGCTGGGATCATACCGCAGCACCCGCGCCCCCGAAGCCTGGCGCTTCGCCTCGATCATGGCAAGGCTTGCGTGGGACAGTACCTCATCCACTGTCCCGGCATCGGTCGGATACTCTGCATATCCCATGCTGAAGGAAAGAAAATAATCACAGTCATCGACCGTCATCTTCTTTTCCAGGACGCCCTTGTAATACTGGAGCGTCCGAAGAAGCTCCTTCACGTTCGGATAATTATGGATGATGATGGTAAATTCATCCCCGCTCTGCCGGGTCACGAATTCATCTGTGCCGGAATGTCCCTCATCCGCAGCCTTCTGAAGGCGGGACGCAATCTCGCAAAGAACCGCATTTCCCGTCTTGACACCCATGGTATTATTGATATTCTTGAAATTATTCAGATTGATCGAAACGACTGCGAATCTCCCCCTCTGGCGGATCAGCCCTTCGATCAGTTCCGTGCAGGCAAACCGGTTCGGGATTCCTGTCAGGGTATCCGTGATCGCCTGCGAGCGAAGCTTGTCCTGATATTTCTCGATCCGATTGTTTTTCACATAGATCATGATTACGGTGATGATCGCAAAGATACTTGTACACAGCCCGGAAATGTTGGTAAAGATATGTCTCGCAAAGATCCCGGCCATCAAGTTCGGGATCTGAGCCAGCATGAGCACCAGAGACATGATAAATCCGGATTTGGCATAAAAGACAACAAGAAGGATGACACACAGATTCGCCGCACTGGAAAAGGCCCCTGCAAATGACCTCACAGGAGTAGGCGTTCCCATGATCATCAGGATCTCATCAGACATGGAGATCCGCATGGCCATTCCTGCCATGACGAGATAAACCGCCAGCAAAGCAATAAAGCCGACGACCATGGCAGCCTTATTACTGCGCATGCGAGCCATCGAATCGCTTACGCTTCTTTTCTTCATCTTCCCATCCCCTCAAAGAATGCCGACTCTTCTCACACTTACCCATCGTGTGTTTTTCTTAAAACATTTTGATATTAACACATTCTGAATCATTAGTAAATTATTCATTGAATACTTTTTATGCACTTTACTCTGTGGAGTTTTGTATCAATCACACAAATAGCCGCACCCCCGCAATCGGGGGTGCGGCCTGAAGCAATCAGGTTCAAAATCGGCAACTTTCCAGAATCTGTTCTGAGCACTTTGGCATCGGCAATGCTTCGATCGATCCTGAACCATTCTTTCGGAACCTACAGCACCTTGGACAGGAAATCCTGAAGCCTTGCGTTTTGAGGATGATGGAAGAACTCATACGGCGCATTCTCTTCCGCAACAATTCCTTCATCGATAAAAAGCACGCGGCTTGCCACCTCACGGGCAAATCCCATCTCATGAGTGACCACGACCATGGTCATGCCGTCCTGCGCCAGCTCCTTCATGATCACCAGCACCTCTCCGACCATTTCCGGGTCAAGGGCGCTGGTGGGCTCGTCGAACAGCATGACCGCAGGATCCATCGCCAGCGCCCTGGCAATCGCGATTCTCTGCTGCTGCCCGCCAGACAGCATGCCGGGATAGCTGTCCGCCTTGTCCGGAAGGCCGACCCTCTTCAGCAGCTCATCCGCCTTCGCATCCGCCTCCTCCTGCGTCATTTTCTTCAGCAGGACGGGAGCAAGCGTAATGTTCTGGCGCACCGTCTTCATCGGAAACAGGTTGAAGTGCTGGAACACCATTCCCATCCTCTGCCGGACCTGATCCAGGTTCGTCTGCGGGTCAGTCAGCCTGATGCCCTCAAAAATAATCTCTCCTCCGGTGGGCTCCTCCAGCATGTTAAGGCACCGCAGGAAGGTGGATTTCCCGGAACCGGACGGGCCGATCACTACAACCTTCTCCCCTTTTGATATATGCTGGGTGATGCCACACAGCACGTCATGATCCCCGAATGTTTTTCTCAGGTCTTTTGTATAGATCACGGAGCAGACTCCTTTCTGTCTTCGCCCAATCGTTCAGGCAGCTTTTCATCCGGCCGCCTCAATGCTTGTCACTCTTTGCCATCTTCTTTTCAATGGCTCCCATCAGCCAGGTCAGGCCGAGCGTCATCATAAGATAGATCGCCGCCGCGATCACATAGGGCGGGATCACGTCCCAGGTTCTGGAGCCCACATATCCGGCCATCTTCATCAGGTCGTTGACGGCAATGACAGAGATGACAGAGGTCTCCTTGACCAGGGAAATAAACTCATTTCCGAGCGCCGGAAGAATGTTCTTGAATGCCTGCGGCAAAATGATCGTGCGCATGGTCATCGCATAGGTCAGGCCCAGGGAACGTCCCGCCTCCATCTGACCGACCGGGATGGAAGCAATTCCGGCCCGGATGATCTCAGCCACATATGCGCCGGAGTTGATGCCGCAGCATACAGCGCCGACCACAACCGGATTCGTATTGGGCGAGGTGAAGACCAGATTGTAAATGATCATGATCTGCACAATCATCGGTGTGCCGCGGATCACCGTAATATATACCTTCGCGATGCCGTTCAGGATCTTGACGATCCTGAGTTTTGAGGTGCGTGCGGTCACGCGGATCACAGCAATCACAATACCGATAATGATGCCGATGATCACCGCGAACAGGGAGATCAGGAGCGTCATCTTCAGTCCGCTCAGGTAAGCCATATACCGCTTCTCCGGCACCCAGGCATTGTAAAAACTCTGGCCTACTTTCTTCAGCCATTCTATCATAGTCGTATCACTCCTTTGAATGCGGCAATCCCCAGGTTTCTGATGCCGTGAACAGTTCGTTGTCAGTTGTACCCCGGCCAGCGGGCCGGCCTGCGGGTACGCCCGCTGGCCGGGATGAACTCTGTAACTTCCATCATGGTAACAGACAGCGGAGGAATACCTGTCACTTTCAGGATCCCTCCGCAAAATCACAAGTCCGGATATTCTGGATTCTCTCTCCAGTGTTCATCATACGCTGTGCAGCGCAGCGGTCTAAGTTACTCAGCCTCTGTCTCGCTCTGATCCGCGTTTGAGTGGGAAGCAATGATCTTGTCCATCTCACCGCTCTCGATCAGGTCGGAAATGACCGCGTCGCAGGCGCCCTTCATGGCTTCATTCCCCTTCTTGATCGCGATTGCATAGGAATCTTCAAACAGCGCATCCCCCTCCAGGATCATCAGCCTGCCTTCGGAGGACTCCACCAGCTCAAGCGCCGGTGCTTCATCCATCACGATGCAGTCGATCTTTCCATTCGCAAGATCCTGCGCGGCCTGAACGAACTTGGTGTAGCGCTGGACAGCCTTCGCCTCCGTATTGTCGGTGACCCACAGGTCTGCAATGTTGCCCTGCTGCACGCCAACACTCTTGCCCGCGAGAGCTTCAGCGGAGGATTCCTCAACGCCCGGCTTCTCTGCGCTGACGACTACGACATCCTTGGAATCAACGTACTTTTCGGAGAAGTCCATCACCTGCTCCCGCTCTTCGCTGACGGATACGCCGGCTGCCACAATGTCAACCTTCCCCTGCTGGACTGCAAGAAGCGCACCATCAAAATCCATATTCTGGACTTCAAGCTTCACGCCCAGTTTGTCCGCGATCGCTGCGGCGATATCCATGTCAACACCTTCCACCGTGTCGCCGACAAGGTATTCATAGGGGGCAAAACCAGCCTCAGTACCGACGATCAGCTTTCCTTCGGACACGGTCTGAACGCTTCCAAAATCAAAGCCTTCTGTCTCATCTGCGCCTGCACTTACAACACCTGCAAGCATCATGCTGCATGCTGCCAAAGCTGCCACTGCCATCTTCAGGTTCTTCATCTTCGTACTCCTTCCCGGGCGGATACACGGATACTGATTTACAGGATCTCTCTCCGACCATTGCAACTATATTGTTTCTCATGATTATATTGTGATTATATTGCAGAAAAATGATAATTACAAGTCGCTGGTTTGCCAAATTGCATGTTTATACAAAAATCCACTGCCGCAGACCTGAGGGTTGGTCTGGCTCCTTCCAGCCGTAAAATCGATTTTATAAAATCAATTCTTAAAAGAATGAATCGGAGCCGGGATGCGTCCTTTGCGCTGTATGAAGTTTTCACAGCCGAAGCTGTTCACGGGCATGATTGGGGCGTGGCCGAGGAGGCCGCCGAATTCTACGGTTTCTCCCACACCCTTTCCGATGACGGGGATCAGGCGGACTGCCGTTGTCTTGGCGTTTACCATGCCGATCGCCATCTCGTCGGCGATAATTCCGGAGATGGTGGATGCTTTTGTATCCCCGGGAATGGCGATCATGTCGAGGCCGACGGAGCATACGCAGGTCATGGCTTCCAGTTTTTCCAGGTGGAGTGCTCCGGCTTCTACCGCTTCGATCATCCCCTGATCTTCTGATACAGGGATAAATGCGCCGGACAGCCCTCCGACATAGGAGGATGCCATGACGCCGCCCTTTTTCACCTGATCGTTGAGCAGAGCGAGGGCTGCGGTGGTTCCCGGCGCGCCGGCATATTCGACACCGATCTCATGCAGGATATCCGCGACGGAATCTCCGATCGCGGGGGTCGGTGCAAGGGACAGGTCAAGGATGCCAAAGGGTACGCCAAGCCTTCGTGATGCCTCCTGCGCGACAAGCTGCCCGACCCTGGTCACCTTGAACGCTGTGCGTTTGATGGTCTCGCACAGAACCTCAAAACTTTCCCCGCGTACAGCTTCCAGAGCTGTCTTGACGACACCTGGCCCTGAGACGCCGACGTTGATCACCGTGTCTCCTTCTGTCACGCCGTGAAACGCGCCTGCCATGAAGGGATTGTCATCCGGCGCGTTGCAGAAGACCACAAGCTTCGCGCATCCAAGGGAATCCCTGTCTGCAGTCAGCCTGGCGGTTTCCAGGACGATCTCTCCCAGGAGGCGGATCGCATCCATGTCGATCCCGGTTCTGGTGGAGCCGACGTTGACGGATGCGCAGACATATTCGGTAGACGCGAGCGCCTCGGGAATTGCGCGGATCAGGTTCTCCTCCGCCTGGGTCATTCCTTTGGAGACTACTGCGGAGAACCCCCCGAGGAAATTGACGCCGACTGCCTTCGCCGCCTCGTCCAGGGTCTTTGCGATCATCACATAATCTTCAGAGCTTTTGCATGCAGATGCCCCGATCAGACCGATCGGGGTGACAGAGATCCGCTTATTCACAATCGGGATCCCATATTCCTTCGCAATGTCATTTCCAACCTGTACCAGGTACTTCGCCTTATCTGTAATCTTGCGGTAAATGTTCTGCCTCAGCTGCCCGAGGTCTTCCGAAATGCAATCCAGCAGCGAAATGCCCATTGTGATGGTCCTCACGTCAAGGTTTTCCTGCGTGATCATCCGGACTGTCTCCGCCGCCTCCAGAATATTGATCATATGTATTTATCTCCTGTCTTCCTTCGCTCCCATGTCTGTCTCTGGTAAAAACAGGCCATGCAAAACACGGGATTCATAATATCAGGATTATATCACCGGCTTCAGCCGGTGACACTTCATGCCGAATTGTGGCATCAGGACTCCGTCACCGGCTACGCCGGTGCCACCTCATGCCGAATTGTGGCATCAGGACTCTGTCACCGGCTGCGCCGGTGACACCTCATGCCGAATTGTGGCATCAGGACTCCGTCACCGGCTGCGCCGGTGCCACCTCATGCCGAATCATGCCGAATCATGCCGAATCATACCCTGTGCATGGCATTGAAAATATCTTCTCCCATGACCCGGATCGACAGGCCCATTCCTTCCCCGAGCGCTGTCAGGTCGTCTGACATCTGTCCTGCGCCTATCTCAGAGGCGGACGGATCCGTAACCATCATCATGTTAAAATACCCCCCGACGATCGTCTGGGAGATGTCGAGAATATTGACCTTGTGCTCCGCCAGATAGGTACAGACCTTCGCGATGATGCCGACCGTATCCTTTCCGACCACAGTAATGATAATCTTCTTCATAATTCGATTCGTCCTTTCCTGATAGCCATGCAGCTGAATCTTCTGCAGATTCGTAACAGGCTGCACCATCATCCATAAACACGCAAAATCATAAACGCACCGGATCCATCGGATGTTCCCTGCTTGCCACCTGAATCGGGATGTCGCCTTCATGATAGGTACAATTCGGATCCATGGCAAGCTCAGACATGACCGTCGCGTAGGCAAGGTCAGCATAGTTATTCGTCTTGCTCAGATGACCAAGGTAAGCAGCCTTCATATGATCATTCAGAATCTGGGAAAGAAGCATCGCGGACGCGATATTGGACAGATGGCCCTTCTCCCCCATGATCCTTCGTTTCAAGGGATAGGGGTATGGGCCTGCCTGCAGCATGTTTTCATCGTGGTTTGCCTCAAGCAGGATCACATCAAGATCTTTCAGATGATTCAGGGTATAACGGTTATAACATCCCATATCCGTCGCCACGGCAACTGCCCTGTGTCCGGACTCGATCCGGTACGCAACCGGATCCGCCGCGTCATGGCTGACGTGAAACGCCTCTATGTTCATATCTCCGATGGAAAATGGCTGATCTGCATCGATTGGATGAAACAGCTCCTCTTCTACCCTTCCGAGCGGTGCGTAGCGGAGGATCTGGCGGATCGTTGCCTGTGTCGTGTAGACAGGAATATGCGCTTTCCGGCTGATCACGCCAAGGCCTGCAATATGGTCGCTGTGCTCATGCGTGACAAGAATGGCAGTCAGATCATGGATGCTGCGGCCGATCGCATGCAGCGCCTCCGTGATCCTTTTGCAGGAGATTCCCACATCGATCAGGACACTGGCCTGATCCGTCCCCACATAAATACAGTTCCCGCTGCTGCCGCTGGCTATACTGTAAAAATCCAAATCCGTGATCCTTCCTTTCATCTCCTGACAGATTTCAAGACTCCGCGCCTTGCCAGCGCTTCATCGATCTGCCGGAAAGTATTCTGAAGGTTTTCGGAGGAATTGTCAATCGTCACCGTACAGTTTTCACGGAAACTAAGGTCAGAGCGCTGGTTCGCAAGCATGCCGGTGATCTTGTCGTCAGAATAACCGCGGCTTTGCTTCAGCCGCCTCCTGCGCGCATGCTCATCCGCGTACACATACCAGATCTCATCACAGATCTCCCCATAATTATCCTCCAGAAGAAGGGCAGCTTCGATCACCACAAGATGAGACGCCCCCTCACTCCGTTCGGCGGCAAGGTAAGGAGACGCCCCCTCGCTTCGCTCAGCGGCCAGGTGAGGAGTCGCCCCTTCTCTCCGTTCGGCTGCAAGGTGAGGAGAATTCCCAATGGAATCACAGTAATTCCGGATCAACTCTCTCACCCGCCTTTTGACGGCAGGATGAACGATCCGGTTCAATGCCTCAAGCTTTTCCTCATCGGAAAATACGATCTGCGCCACAGCCTTCCTGTTGATCGTGCCATCTTTGTTCAGGCACGCCTGATCCCCGAACAGCCTGCGCATGGGTTCATAGCATTCCCCACCAGGCTGCTGGAGCTCCCTTGCAACCTCATCACATTCGATCAGGAATGCGCCATAGCCTGTCTTCAGATAATCGAGCACAGTGCTCTTCCCTGAACCGACTCCTCCCGTGATCCCCAGAATCATACATTTCTCCTGCTTAAGATCTGTCGCGAAATAGCTTAGGATCTGTTACAGAATAACTTGTGCATATGAACGTTTGTCCTGCGTCATATGTACAAGTTATTTCTGAACAGCTCCTTATACATCTTATGCCAGCTCCTTAATGTGCCTCGTACCAGCTGTCGCCTGCATGCATGTCAATCTCCAGACGTACCTTCAGGCTGGCCGCGCCTTCCATCTCTTCCCGGAGGATCTGTTCAACGCGCTCCACCTCATCCCCGGCGGCCTCCACCAACAGTTCATCGTGGACCTGCAGGACAAGCCGGGATTTCAATCCCTCCTGACGAAGCCTGTGGTCAACGCCGATCATCGCGATCTTGATGATGTCCGCCGCCGTTCCCTGGATCGGCGCGTTCATGGCGACACGCTCGCCGAACTGCCTGCGCATGAAATTGGATTCCTTCAGTTCCGGAACCGGACGGCGGCGGCCAAACATCGTCTCGCACCAGCCATTCTTCTTCGCGGTTTTCACCGCCTCATCCAGGAAGAGCCTGATGCGTGGAAATGTCCGGAAATACTGCTTGATGAATTCAGCTGCTTCCTGCCTGGTGATGGATAGTCCCTGACTGAGCCCGAAGGAACTGATCCCGTAAACGATCCCGAAGTTGACAGCCTTCGCGTTTCTCCGAAGCTGGGGCGTCACCTCCTCCAGCGGCACATGGAACACGGCGCTTGCCGTGATCGCATGGATATCTTCCGCTGAATTATATGCATCGATCAGTGCCTGGTCGCCCGACATATGGGCAAGAACACGCAGTTCGATCTGGGAATAATCCGCATCGACAAACTTCGATCCTTCCTTCGGAACGAATACCTTGCGCAGCTCCCTTCCGAGCTCCGTGCGCACCGGAATATTCTGAAGGTTCGGGTCAGTGGAGCTGATCCGCCCAGTCGCGGTGATGGTCTGGTTGAACTTCCCGTGGATCCTTCCATCCGGGGAAATAAACGCGGACAATCCTTCGGCATAAGTGGATTTCAGTTTCGTCAGCTGCCGGTATTCCAGGATATCCGCAACAATCGGGTAATACTCAGCCAGCTTCTCCAGCACATCCGCCGCAGTAGAGTAACCGGTCTTGGTCTTCTTGCCGCTTGGCAGATGAAGGTTCTCAAAGAGCACCACGCCCAGCTGCTTCGGGGAATTAATATTAAACTGCTGCCCGGCCTCCTCGTAGATCTTCTTCTCCAGTTCATCGATCCGTCCCTGAAGCTTCACGCCGTAATCACGCAGTTCCTGCGCCTTGACCGCTATCCCTTCCTTCTGCATGCGGTAAAGAACGAACACCAGCGGCATCTCGATCTCGTCAAACAGCCGCTCCATCCCCTGAGACGCCAGGGCGTCTCTGATCGCGCCGCCTGTCTCAAGTGCGGCACGCGCCTTCAGGCAGGTGATCTCCATCCACTCTTCACGGGTCAGATCCTTGTCCTTCTTTCTGCCAAACAGCTCCTCGCGGGACGGAACCATCTTCCCGGCATAGGTGCCGGACAGAAGATCATACGGATAGGCTCCCTGCAGGGGATTCAGCAGGTATGCACCGATCGCGCAGTCAAAAAAACGCTCTTCTTTCAGCTGCCCGGCATACTCCCAGTTTCCCTCATTGACATGATACAGCTGCTCCTTCAGATCGATCACACAGACCTGCTCCGCACCCTCCACCAGCTTCGTCAGCGCGTGCATGTCCGATCCCGGCACATAGACAGTACGGGTTCCAAAAGCCACTGCATAGCCGCAGGCTTTGCCATCGAAAACAGCAACCTGAACACCGATCCTGCCGGCTTTGGCCGCATCCTTCAAAAACGCCTCTGCCGCGTCTGTATCTGAATCCGGTATCATTTCAAAAGGCTGCGGAGCATCAGATGTCTGCGCCGCGCTGCTTTCCTCAGTACACCCCGCCTGCGTATTCTCTGCCTGTGTACCCTCTGTCTTTGTACGTTCCTCCCCTTTGACCCCGTCTGCGAACTTTTTGATCATCGTCCGAAGCTCAAGCTTTTTACACAGCTCAAGTGCCTTTGGCGTATACAGCGAGGCATGTTCCGGATCCAGCCTTGCCGTCTCCAGATCCAGTTCAAAGGGCGCCTGCCGGTCGATCGTTGCCAGCCACAGGGAGAGCTGTGCGTCATCCCAGTATTCCCGCAGAGAATTACGGGCACGGGGCGGCGTCACCTCGTCCAGATGATCGTGCGCATTTTCAATCGAATGGAACTGGGAAATGATCTTGACAGCCGTCTTCTCCCCGACGCCCGGGATTCCAGGAATGTTATCCGAAGCATCCCCCATCAGGGCCTTCACATGAATGAACTCCTGTGGCGTAACCTGATATTTCTCCTTCACGTCACCGGCGAAATAATTCTCAACCTCCGTACCGTTCTTTTTGGTCTTCGGAATCCTGATCTGCGTATGGTCGGAAGCCAGCTGCAGAAGATCCCGGTCTCCGGAAATGACCCTGACCTCCAGCCCGTTTTCCTCTGCCTTCTTCGACGCTGTCCCGATCAGGTCATCCGCCTCATAACCCTCCAGCATCATCAGAGGGACACCCATCGCCTGAAGCATTTCCTTGATCATTGGGATCTGTTCGCGAAGCTCCTCCGGCATGGCATGCCGCGTCCCCTTGTACGCCTCATACTTTTTATGCCGGAACGTCGGGGCGCTGAGGTCAAATGCAACCGCCAGATACTGCGCCTGCTCTTCCTCCAGCACCTTGAACAGAATATTCAGGAAGCCATATACCGCATTCGTATGCGCCCCCGCGCTGTTTGTCAGCAGCGGGATCCCATAAAATGCGCGGTTCATGATGCTGTGCCCATCGATCAATACGATTTTTTCACTCATGAGAAGCCTCCAATGTTCCCGGGTCTGTCACCATGTCCGTTCCCGAGTCTGTTCCTATGTCTGCCGCCATGTCTGTTCCTGTGCTTGTTCCTGTGTCTGCCGCCATGTCTGTTCCTGTGCTTGTTCCTGTGCCTGCCGCCATGTCTGTTCCTGTACTTGTTCCTGTGCCTGCCGCCATGTCTGTTCCTGTGCTTGTTCCCGGGTCTGTTCCCATGTCCATGCTTTCCAAAGTACCGTCTGTCTCCAAAGACGCGGCAGCCTCGCTCTCAACCACCGGGATCATCTCTGTGTGATGCCGGTCGATATAACCGCCGGGAAACCGGAACAGTCCATACAGCGCCCATGCAACACACAACTGCGCTGCAAGGATCACAGCAACCTTCAGAAGCTTATTCCGGTACCTGATCCTAAGGTACTCACTGGAATCCGCCAGCTTGCTGCGCAGCTTCTTCGCGTAGTTATAATCCCCTTTCTCATCGACATTGCTGAGCGTCCTGTAGACAGAAAAATAGATTTCCAGCTCATCAAAACAATCCGGACAGGTCTGTACATGGCCAAGGAACTCCTCCAGCTCCCGGTCCGACAGAACACCGTCCAGATAAGGCCGAATCATCTGTTGTGCCCTTACACAGTCCATATGTCAGATTCCTGCAGCTCCTCCACAACCTACGCCAGCAACTGTTCTGAACCTGTTCTGAACCTGTTCTGAACAGTTGCGCACCGCTCGATGCCTCGCATCCGGAATCGCCCGATGCCGCTTTATTTATGCTTTATTTATGCTATATTTATGCTTTATTTATGCTTTGTTTACGCATTCCCGCGTCCTCAGCAGCAAAACGTCTCGGGCTGTCCTGATCATTGTCCGTATCATACATTTACTTCCAGCTCCACCGGGCAATGATCCGACCCATAGATCTGCGTATGGATCTTCGCATCGACCAGCCTGTCATCAAGCCGCTTAGAAGTGATAAAATAATCGATCCGCCACCCCGCATTCTTCTCCCTGGCCCGGAAGCGGTAGCTCCACCAGGAATACACGCCTTCAAGTGCAGGATAAAAATGCCGGAAGGTATCCGTGAAGCCTTCCCCCAGCAGCTGCGTCATCTTTGAACGCTCCTCATCCGTAAACCCGGCATTGCGGCGGTTTGACTTCGGATTCTTCAGGTCGATCTCCTCATGGGCCACATTCAGGTCGCCGCACAGGATGACCGGCTTCTTCTCGTCAAGTGCCTTCAGGTAAGCCCTGAAATCATCCTCCCACCTCATCCTGTAATCAAGCCGCTTCAGTTCATTCTGCGAATTCGGCGTATAGCAGGTCAGGAAATAATATCCCGGATACTCCAGCGTGATCACTCTTCCCTCATGATCATGCTCCTCGATTCCGATCCCATATCTCACATCCAGAGGTTCTTCTTTGGCAAATACAGCCGTCCCGGAATACCCCTTCCTCTCCGCGTAATTCCAGAAAGAATGATATCCCTCAAGCTCCATGTCGATCTGTCCCTCCTGCAGTTTTGTCTCCTGCAGCGCAAACAAATCCGCATCCAGCTGTCTGACGCTTTCTTCAAATCCCTTTCCCACGCAGGCCCGAAGCCCATTCACATTCCAGCTGACCGCTCTCATTCTCTTCTCCATTCCGCCGTCAACAACACGGCAATCATAAATCAAACGTGCCCACGGCCCGTCACCCGCGCGCCTCCTGCTTCCCATGTCAGTCTAAACACATCTTACCACACCTGTCCACTAATTGAAATCTCACTTATCCCTTCCCATGCCTGATCCTGCTCAGTGTAACAGGTGTGATATTTAAAAAGGAAGCAATATCTCTATGGCTTACACTGTCGATCATACCCGGATACTGTTCCAGAAACCACTCGTACCTCTCTTTCGCGGTTTTCATATACAGCATCTTTTTTGTCTCCCAGTGATACGAGGCAGCCTGTGCCAATACAAGCACATACAAGTCGCTTATTTCCTGAAACTGTGTCCTCAGCCTGATGACTGTATCTGCAGGAATGCTGAAAACCTCACAATCTTTAATCACCCCAAAACCAATCTCATTCGGGCCGCCATCCAGCATCCTTGCTCCCGAAATTGCATCTCCCGGATTCGTTGATATGCTCGTTGTAATCTTCTTTCCGTTTTTGTCAGGAATAAAGCCGATCACAGCCCCTGTGATCAGGAATCTGATATATTTATCGATTTCACCGATTTTGTTGATCTGTTCGCCACGTTGGAAGGACTCAATAATGCATTCTTCCTTCAGAATCCTTTTCAATTCCTGATCCTTGATCGGGATGATCTCTGTCAGAAAAGTCTCCACATCCATGTCTTCATCCTCCCTGCGCAATCTGTGCATAATAATTCTCAAGCCTGTCCCTGGCATTGCTGTAAACTTGCTTAAGACCCGGATCAAACTGTGTCCCCATCCCTTCCATAATGATCCTGTCAGCCTTTTCAAAGTCGAATGCTTCTTTATATACGCGCTTGCTCACCAACGCATCATAGACATCCGCGACTGCCATGATCCTGGCCTCAAGAGGGATCTGCTCCCCGCGAAGCCCCATGGGATATCCCTTGCCATCCCACCGTTCATGATGATAGTGAGCCACATTTTCCGCAACAACCTTAAAAGACGCATCATCCGTATGGAGCAAGATCTCATGAATCACCCTTGCCCCTTCCGCTGCATGCTGCTTCATCTTTTCATATTCCTCATCGGTAAACCTTCCCGGCTTCCTGAGGACAGCATCATCAACGGCAATTTTCCCAAGATCATGCATAGGCGCCGCCTTGATGACATCCATGCAGAACTCCTCCGTCAGCTGATGAGTTCCCTCTTTCTTCATTTCCTCAACCAGGATCCTCACGCCCTCACTGGTCCTCTTAATGTGCCCTCCGGTAGAATTGTCCCTGCTCTCCACCATCATCGCAAGGCTCATAATCAGATTATCATGCATCTCGATGATATGGCCCGTCTGACGCTCCACTTCATCCTTCAGCTTTTCATTGTATGTATCTAACAGCTGAATGTACTTCCGGTTCGCGGTGTCATCCGTAAAGGTCACAATATATCCGCGCTGCCGGTTCCCATCGAAAAGGCCGTTCACGTTTACATTGTAGATCCTGTCATCCTCTCCCTGCTTCCCCTGCCCGTGCAGTGTATAGGTAAATGAATTGTGGTCAGGGTTTGCACGGAAGCTGTCTACATAATGACGGATCTTTTTTCCGGCCTTACTATCTCCAATCACCTTGTCAACAACAAGGGTGCACAGCTCCGGCATCAGCTTCTCCGCGGTCTCATTACTCCCCAGGTACCTGTATTTAAAATCAAGCGAAAGGTAACCGATGGACCGTTCATGTACCATGGAATCAATTGCGGTATCAGCCACATCATACAGATTCATTCTGGCTGAAATAATGAGATAAACGATCTGCGCAAACAGATACCCCACAGGCATCAGATCCGCCCTGCCATAAAACTGTTTCCCGGCAAAATAGGTCAACAGAACGAACACATAGGGTACTGTCACCAATATGATGATTGTCCGCGGAACCTGGCTCTTCCTCCTCCAGGAATACAGAACCGCCACAGCACCTGACAGAAAGAACGCGATCACAACCAAATAGTACGCCGTATGCATCCATCCATATTCACGGGTCAGAACAGATTCGCCTTCTACAATCTCAAACGAAAGATTATGGTAAAACTGATCTCCGTGCCCTATGGTAAGCGCACCGGAAAAAGCTGCTGTACAGATCCCGAACAGCAGGACTCTGATCCATCGCTTCATCCGGATCTGACACAGTTCTGTAATGCTGAAAAGCAGGAAAAGCTGCAGGAAGCTTCCTCCCAGATATACTATTTTCTGAGAGCTCAGCGCCTCCTCCATATTGGTTGATATGCTGTACATAAAGTGCCCAAGACAGGTGATCGGAATTAAAGCAAAAAGTATACCGATGTTCGCATTAAAATGCTTATGCCAATGATAAAGATAGATCGCAGAGCATAACACCGAAAAAATCAGTATCACCCCATAAATAATTACTGTCATCGGTTTTGTCTCCTCCGGAACCCTGACTGACCTCACCTTGCGGCCGCAGTCTTCATCCACAGGCGCGCCTGGCAATGAAGATCACATTGCAGGATTAATATGCTCTCAGACGGATTGTAACATTCCCCCTATCCTCCGTCAAATTCACTGGTCTTCGCAATGCCCCCATAAGAATAGCGCAAATAGCGCAGGAAATGAAAACTCCTGCGCCATGGAATATGAGAATGAACCTGATGTAGTATCATAATAAGTACAGGATAGCATAAGGCCAGGATGAGTGCAACTTCTTTTTCATCCCGGAAAATACGTCTGCCTTATTAGGATCTGTCACGAAATAACTTTCCCATCTTGCTTGTCTTTTCATCCGATTGCACAGCTCAAAAAACAATCACATAGTTGGCGCAAGTCATGCACGATATCATACAGTTTCCGCTTCGCCAACTGACAATATAACACAAAGCGGGGCAGCTTTCGCTGCCCCGCCCCTCTCATTCAAAATGTCTGTTATACAGACTTCTTATTTTGCCTTGCGCTGTTTCCTGCGGAATGCCAGGTAGACTGCCGCAAGGCCTGCCGTGAGCATAGTCACGAGCATCGGCACGACCGGCGTTTCATCACCGGTGCGGACCGCCCCCTGTTCGCCATTCTGGTTCATTCCACGGTTCTCACCGTTCACGTCACGGTTCTCACCCGCGACCCTTCCGGGTTTCAGCCTGTTAATGACAACCACTTCAGATTCATTCAGATCCCTGTAGGTCAGTCCGTTTCCTTCCACAATCACCTGATAGTTGAAGGAATCCAGATTTGCAACCTTGTTTCCGTTCTCATCGACCTCCGCGATATAGAACGCAGACGCATACGGCAGGTCTCTCAGCACTGCCGCGCCCTCAGATGCATCATCCAGCGAGATACGCAGGATATCGATGCCAGGAATGCGCTTCGTGCAATCCTCATCGGAGTACAGGGCAATGTAGAACGTATCCTTCACCTTCAGATCATTTCCGTTGCTGTCCTGCACCTTCTTACGGACCGCCAGCTGGACATCCACATGCTCACCCAAGACGTTCTGGGAAACAGTGTTCTTGATGACAGCGCTGCCGCCGTTGTCAGACTTGCTCAGCTTCACCGTGCCACCCTCGATCTGGACCTTGCGGATCCCCGTACCGGAAGTAATCGGAGTACCGGACTCCGTCGTCTCCGCGACATAGTAGGTTCCGTTCGGCAGAGCATCAAATGTCACAGTCTCCGTATACTCGTTCTGCAGATCAAGCGGCTTGATATCAGATACACGTGTCGTCAGATCCGCGTCCTTGAACAGCGCCGTGTAATACGTCTGGTCGACGACCATGAACGCGCCGTTGTCCTTCAGAGTATACTTCGTGACGGAAATCTCACCCTTGCCGGGCTTGAGGACTTCAGTCTGCT
>CAMJIC010000016.1 GCA_946405675.1 uncultured Clostridia bacterium | reverse complement strand
TATGAACGTTTGTCCTGCGTCATATGTACAAGTTATTTCTGAACAGCTCCTTACTTTTGTATCAGTGCAATATACTCATCGATAAGTCCGCCTATATATTCCCCCGCAGCCTGATAGGTCGCATCGTCTAAAGGATCCACTCCTGCGATGCTAAGGAGGCTTGCAGGAGCCGCACAGTTCCCGGCTTTCAGAAAGTCGATATAGGCATCGATCTCTTCCTGGCCCTTCTCCTCAACCTGCCTGCACACAGAGGAAGCGTAGGTGATAGAGGTCGCGTATTGATAGACATAGTAGTTGTAGTACATGTGCGGGATTCTTGCCCATTCGATGCCGTATTCCTGGGGGAGATAGAAACTGTCACCGTAATAGCTCCTGGACAGCTCCAACCATTTCCCGGCGAGTTCATCTGCGTTGAGCGACCCGCCCGCTTCGATGGTTTTGTAGCAATTGTCTTCGAATTCCGAATACATACACTGCCTGTAGAGTGAGAGTCCAAACAGGTTGATCTCCCCCTCGAGCCAGTAGATTTTCTCATCTTTTGTCGGAGCCTCTTCAACCATTTTTCTGTAAAACAGCAGCTCATTGGCCGTGGAAGCGACTTCCTGCGTGAAGATCCCCGGATGGTTGTTGTATTCATTCTGATTCTCAGCGGCGAATTCACTGTAGACCGCATGCCCCATCTCATGGACGATCGCGGAGATATAGCTTTCTAATTCGTTGAAGTTGTAGAGAACGAATGGCGTTGTCGTATTTCCAAGGAGAAGTTCGTAACCACCGGTTTGCTTGGTACCGGAGGGATAGACATCGATATGGGGGCTTGTAATGATCCTGTCAAAGACACTGAGATATTCGTCGCCCCACTGCCTGATCGCATCCCGTCCGATGTTCACTGCGTCTTCGTAGGAGACCGACTTCGGTTCATAGTCGGAGGAAGACATTTCCAGATTGTAAATTGCTGCTTCAACGCCAAGATGATCAAACTTGGCTGCGTAAAAATCCTGCATCTTTCCTGATATATCATGAGCGAATTGGATGATCCGGTCATAGATTGCAGGGTCAATGTTCTTGTGATCCAGCGAGTACGCCAGTGCGGAATCGAATTCGTTGATTTGTGTCTCCGCCCAGTATGCCTTCATATGCGAATCCAGCATAGCAGTATAGGTTGCGGCATATGGGGCGCGCATCGCGTTCCGGAGCATGAAAATCTCTTTCTTAAATTCTTCAGGGTAGGCATGGCTTACCATAATCTGTGAATAGACCTTATCTGTCAGGACTCCCTGTGTTCCATCCGGATAAGTAAAGGCAGGATGGGGGAGTTCTGCATAATCAAAGACGTCGTGGATATTCTGGGAACTAAAAGCAGCAGTTTCCATATAGGTCTTAACCTGGGCGGCTTCCTCAGAGAGCACGACATGATCCGGATCGATATACTCCCGCAAATAATAGGCATACGGCTCCAGACGCTGATCCGACAGGATCTCCTGGCGTTTCTCAAGAGGCATCGACATGATTTCTGAGGACACGAATCCACTGGCCAGATCTTTTTTCTTCGACACATCACTGAATCTGGAGGATGCCTTGCCTGCCCAGGCGTCCGTCGGGTTAAGGGAACTAAGGAGAGTCGTATACATCTTAGCGTTGTTTAAGATCGCTGTAAGCTCCATAAGCTCCGGACTCTCCATATAGGCGAGAAGCCCATCCGCGCTGTTCAATGTCCCGCGGAAGCTTTCATAAACAGTGATGAGTTCCTCAGCCCGTGTCATGTCTTTCTCAAAAGCATCTTCATCTGCGTACAGTTCCTTGAGATCCCATGCGGTCGGAAGATCACTGAGCCCATCCTTCCCGTTCCAGGTCCGGATGCCCTGCTCCTGCTGCACTTTGTCCTGTGTCTCTTCCGGAGCTTCCGGCGCCTCGCTTTCCACCGTTTCCTGCTGCGGGGCAGCTGACTGTGCGTCATCGGCCCGGGCCGCGCCAAAGCAAACACTGCCAGACAGAAAGCACGATGCAGTGACAGATGTAAGAAACGCGCGAATCATTTTTTCTTTCATATACACCTTCCTTTATACTTTCCTTTTCTCTTCTCAGACGATGATGAAATTGCTCAGGTGATAATCGCTCAGGAGTTCTCTTTCCGAAATCATTCCCCGCAAGCTGTGAGATCATGAGAACAGGTTGGCCTCATATGACGGGGGATTGCCACCCGCGGCTTCATAGGCTGAATCGTCCGGCAAATGCATCATCTGCATAGCTATCATAACACATACGCCGGTTATTTAGGAAAACTTGACGGATGATTTGTCATGGATTTGTAATGGATTTGTCATGGAAGAGTGTGACACGATGTAACAAGTCATCCATAAGCAGTCCCGCTGGCCAGGGTGCGATTTGTTACCATACATGAGAATCAGCGCGTCATAAGTGATTCGACAGAAGGCTATGAGCAGCAGTATAATATGTATCTGGTGAAGTATTGCAGTTAAATGCGTAACTGTTCAGACTGTAACAGATCCTTACCTTCATTTGGGAAAAGAACAAGCTTTCCGCGCCGCCCCCGGAGGCTTAAGCGGCGAAACGTTATGATCCGCTGCGGGGAGGGGATCGGGCGGAAAAAGTGCTGAAAGAGCAACGAAGGAGCAATGAAAGAGCGTAAGAGGAAAAAACTGGCGAGGAAGCATATCGTCCTGATCGAATGGACTGTTCTGGCTGCCATGGCAGTATCTGTGGTTGTTGCTGCTGTTTTCTTCCTGAGAGGGAGACTCAGCAGACCGCAGCAGCCTGCGGAGCAGACCACGGAGGAGTCCGCTGCGCAGACGGAGACAGCAATGCCGAAGAATACTTATCTTTTCTCCTTTGCCGGAGATTGTACAATCGGCAGTCTGCTGGAATGGCAGGGCGGCCTGGATGTCGATTTCCAGTCGGTTGTGGGGGACAACTATGCGTATCCGCTTTCCGGCGTGAAGGATATCTTCGCGGCGGATGATCTGACTGTGGTAAATCTGGAAGGAACCTTTACCGGATCTGTGAACGCTGTGGAGAAGCCATACCGGTTCAAGGCTGATCCCGCTTACGTAAGGGTGCTGACGGAAGGCGGTGTGGATGCGGTGTCCCTCGCGAACAACCATTCGGGCGATTTCGGAGCGGAAGGGAAACAGGACACGGCAGACGCTTTGGATTCTGCCGGTATTCTTCATACGGATGCAGGAAATCCTTTGATCAGGACGATGGAGGGCGGACTGAAGGTCGGAATTGTTTCTTATAACACGGTTGACAATTATTCGGGTGAAGCTGCCTGGCGCGCCGGTGTGAAAGAAGATATCGACACATGCAAGGGGGCAGGCTGCAGCCTGATCATCGGCTTCATGCATTGGGGAACGGTGGAATATCTTACAGAGCCGGAAGCATGGGAGGTTCAGCTTGCGCATGATATGGCTGACTGGGGCTGTGATCTGATCGTGGGCGGGCATGCCCACATTCTGCAGCGGATGGAGTATTATGGAGATGTTCCGATCTTCTATTCGCTTGGAAATTTCTGTTTTGGGGGAAATACTGACCCGGATGATAAGGATTCGGTGATCGTGCAGGCGGAGTATACCTGGGCAGACGGGACGGCAAAGCGAAGCGGCCTGAAGGTGATTCCCTGTGAGATCTCCTCCAGAATGGATCGAAATGATTACTGTCCGACGGTGTGCGCGGAAGGAAGCGCTGACTATGAGAGAGTATTAAAGAAGCTGGAATGGAAGGAGCCTTAAAGCCAATGCTGCAGGACAGCAGGTCATGGTGAGATGCTTTTATGGCTTTCGGATCATGATGGCTTTTGTGGCTTTCGGATCATGATGGCTTTTTGTTTTTGGGGTCGGAAAGGAACGTTTCTATGGAAAGAACAGATTATGGTATCATTGCAGTGCAGCTCAAGGCGCTTATTGCGGCAGAGCCAAACTATATCAGTGTGTTGGCAAATGCCTCGGCGCTGCTGATGGAATCTATGGAGAACCTGAACTGGGCCGGGTTTTATCTGGTTATGGAGGGCATGCTGAAGGTCGGGCCGTTTCAGGGAAAGCCCGCCTGCGTCCTGATCAGGAGAGGAAAAGGCGTATGCGGCAGCGCATGGAATGACGACCGGACAATTATCGTACCGGATGTGCACGATTTTCCGGGGCATATTGCATGCGACAGCGAATCCTTGTCGGAGATTGTGGTTCCGATTCATGCCGGGGGAAGCGTTGTGGCTGTGCTGGATATCGACAGCCCGGAAAAGAACCGGTTTTCGGAGGAAGATAAGAAAGGGCTGGAACAGTTTGTCCGCCTGCTGGAAGAATCCGTGGATTGGCGCAAGGCTTCTTTGGATTCATTGTGATACTGCTACTGCATGGTAGTGGTATAGTATATTCGCATTGTCGTTGTCAGGGAAATGATCGTTTGCTATAATCTGAAAAAGAATGATACAGAAGGGGAGGAAGGTTAATGAATGAATCAAACGGCAGGCATTCTTTTTCAGGCAAGCTCGGATTCGTATTGTCTGCAGCAGGGGCATCGGTAGGACTTGGCAATATCTGGAGGTTTCCATACCTGGCGGCACAGTATGGCGGAGGGATCTTCCTCCTGGTCTATATCATTCTGGCTGTCACCTTTGGTTATACCATGATCATGAGCGAGTCGGCCATCGGAAGGATGACGCAGAAAAGTCCGGTCGGCGCATTCTGCAGTTTTGGGAAGGGTTTTCTGAACAAAACCGGCGGGTGGATGAATGCCATAATTCCGCTTCTGATTGTTCCATATTATTCTGTGATCGGCGGCTGGGTGCTGAAATATCTGTTCTCCTACCTGACGGAGGGAAGCCAGACGATGACCGATGACAGTTATTTTCAGGCATTTCTGGGCAATGGCGGGCAGCAGGTTTTTTGGTTTGTTGTCTTTATCGTAGTGGATCTGGCCGTGATCTTTTTCGGGGTACAGAATGGGATCGAGCGGGTATCCAAGATGGTGATGCCTGTCCTGGCGGTTCTTGCAGTGGCGCTTGCGATCTATGCCATTACCTTGCCCGGCGCGCTGAAGGGAGTGCGTTACTTCCTGGTTCCTGACTTTTCCAAGTTTTCCCTGATGACAGTCGTTGCTGCCCTTGGACAGATGTTTTATTCCCTGTCCATTGCAATGGGAATCCTGATCACGTTCGGATCTTATATGAAAAAGGAAACGGACATGGAATCCTCCACAGTCCAGGTGGAGATCTTTGATACGGTGGTGGCAGTCCTTTCGGGGTTGATGATCATCCCGGCAGTCTTTTCCTTCTCAGGCGGAGACCCGGGCCAGCTCAAGAGCGGACCTTCGCTCATGTTCAATATGATGCCGAAGATATTTGACACCATCGGAGGAGGACGGGTAATCGGCATCCTGTTTTTTGTGCTGGTCTTTTTCGCTGCCCTGACTTCTTCTATCGCGCTGACGGAGGCCTGCGTAGCCACCTTCGAGGACGAATTCGGATGGGGCAGGAAGAGGTCAACTGTGACCATGGGACTGATCATGGCGGGGCTTGGGATCCTGAGCTGCCTTGGCTTCAATGCGCTGAGCTTCGTCAGGATCCTTGGGATGGGGATTCTGGATTTCTTTGATTTCCTGACGAATTCCCTGATGATGCCGATCTCGGCGCTGATGATCTGCCTTCTGGTCCTTAGGAAGATCGGGATTGCGAAGATCGAAGATGAGGTGATGCAGAGCTCCAGGTTCCGAAGAAAAGGGCTGTACCGTTTTGTGCTGAAATATCTGTCGATTCCCTTGCTGGTGGTCATTTTTATCAGTTCAGTGGCAAATGCGCTTGGCTGGATCCATATCTGAGGGATGACAAAGGGGGGGCTGCCGCAATATGCGGCAGTCCCCCCTTATCTATGCGATCTGTTCACGCGTAACAAGTCACGCCCTGCGGCAGCTTGTCTGGTACATCCCTGTGAGCAGGAACACCCCTGGGAAGCCAAGCTCAGGCTCCTTACATCTCGACGGAACCGGCTTCCACGCCGTTGATCACATAATATGCCTTGCTCTCTTCTGACTTGAGATAGAGATTCAGCTCTTTGATCTCATCCTTATGGTTCTTCTTCCAGCTGTCCCTTGCTGCCTTGGAAACATCTGCAACATCAACGGACTTTCCGTCATACTGAAGGACTACGTTTACAACAGGCTCATTTTTCGCTGCCATGATAATACCTCCTCAAAACTCCCGCTTCCTGCGCGGGAAAGAACCGGTGCCCGACTGGACACCACAGCCCTTTTGCTCCGGGCCAATACGCTTCACCTATGCCTGATGCAAAGATGAATCAATTCAACGTTACTTCGCCATCTTACATTCGGACGGCTCAGATGTCAACTTTGCAGGGAGGATCGACTCGTCGAGCAGGATGGTGAAGGGACCGTCATTTGTCAGGCGCACCTTCATATCAGCTCCGAATTCCCCGGTCTGAACGTCAGGGACACTCTCTCTGGCCTGCTTTACGATATAATCATACAGCATCCTGGCGTGGTCCGGGTTCCCTGCCTGCGTAAAACCGGGGCGGTTTCCTTTCCTGCAGTCGGCATAGAGTGTAAACTGGGAAACAAGAAGCAGGGAGCCGCCTACATCTTTGAGGGAGAGGTTTGTCTTCCCGTTCTCATCCTCAAAGATCCGAAGCGACAGAAGCTTGCGAAGGTACAGGTCGGCGGTCTGTGTTGTGTCGCTGCCGCAGCAGCCGATCAGAACCAGATAACCCTTGCCGATCTGTCCGACTGTTCTGCCATCGATTTCAACGGATGCGTCAAGCACCCTCTGGATCAGAAATTTCATTCTACAGGAATCTCCTTTACATTGGATGAGAGGAAGTATAACATGGGAATGGTTTGAGATAAAGAGGTATGACCGAATGGCTAAGATCATTGAACATAATTTCAGCGAAAAGAAAAACAAAAAGCGGGATCTGCTCGGGGACTCCTTGCATTTCTTCCTCGGGGAGATGGAGGAAAAAAAAGAGCTCCTCACGGCAATGATCCTGCAGGCGCGGGAATTCCTTTCCATGGAAGGGATGAACCCGTCTGAGTTCATCCTGAGCGAGCCGTACCTGAAGGAATTCCTGTACACACCATGGGACGGGGGATTCCGGGAAGGACAGTATGCGGAGGTCGTGTACCTGAATATGTGCTCAGACACGGTCACTGCACTGTGCCAGTTTGCTGTGCCGGAGCAAGGGGACTATACGATTTCCTATCAGATTTACATGCGCAGGCTGGGGGAAAGCGGCAGCCAGCGCTGGAAACTGTATAATTTTGAATCAAAGGAATGGATGGAAGATGAAGAGGACTGCTTTGACATGCAGGCGATCCTGCAAGACCTGGCAAGGTTTTCGAATAAGGATTGATTCTGCGCCATATTCTATGTTAATATAAGTAAGTTTAGATTTTACATTGTCATGGAGGGTGACCGCATGTCGCGAAAGAAGGATGACAATCCATTGATTCCGTCGGGGCCAAAGGGTCCCAGCTGGGGGAAGATCTGGGGGATTACACTGTGCGTGATTCTTGGCATTGTTGTCGCGGGGAGTGCCGGTATTTATTATTTCGGCCATAATATGATCAGCAGGATGAATTACCAGGCTGATGAGGACGTTAAGCAGTTCGAGACTCTGCCGGCTCAGGCGATTGAAGCGAGCACGGAAGCAGGCCCCACCGGGAATGTGCTGAATGAATCGGAGCTTGAGAACCTGCATACGCTGATGAACCAGGCGCAGAAGATGGACGGGGATGAAGTGATCCTGGATCAGTCTGTCTATAATGTTATGATCGCGGGTGTTGACAGGGATGACAAGAGCTGGAACGGAAACGCGGACAGCATGATGCTGGTCTCCCTGAACAATGACAAGAAGAGGGTCAGTATCATTTCCCTGATGAGGGATACCTATGTGGAGATCCCGGGGCATGATTACAACAAATTGAATTCGGCTTATGCTTACGGCGGAGGCCCGCTTCTCTGCGACACGGTAGAGGAGAATTACCGGATCCCGGTTGAGCGCTATGCAGCGGTTGATTTTGAGAACCTGGTGGATATCGTGGATGCGCTGGGAGGCGTTGAGCTTGAGTGGACGGCCAATGAGATCGAGGTTGCGAACGGCTACATCAAGGATATGTGTGAGCGCGTCTTCAAAATCCCGTACGAGGATCATGTCATCCTGGAAGGACCGGGGATGCACCTGAGCGATGGCGTGCAGGCGGTTGCCTATGCCAGGAACCGTTTCGTAGGCAATTCCGATTATACCAGGACGCAGCGCCAGCGTTATGTGATCCAGCAGATGGTCGCCAAGATCAAGACGCTTAGTTCTACGCAGCTGCTTGGTTTTGTGCAGAAGGTTCTTCCGCTGGTTACCCATAACCTGCCGGAGAATGAGATCTGGTCCCTTGTATGGGATGCCCCTTCGATCCTGAAATATGATCTTGTGATGGATCGTGTGCCATATGACGGGCAGTACAGCGAGATCGATGTCGCGGGCCAGGGCATGCTGGTGCCTGACTGGCCGGCTACGATCACCCAGATGCACAGGACGATCTATGGCGACGGCACGATCAGTAAGAATGAAGACAATGACATGGATACCTCCAAGTATGAGCTTACGGATGAATACATGGAGATGACCGGCGGAACGGGAACCCTTTTCCCGGAGGGCTTTACCGGAGAGCGGGCACGTGAAAAGCAGAGCGAGAAGCAAAGTGAGAAAAAGCCGGAGGTGTGACCGCCCCGGGGAAAGATTGTTCGGAAACAGATTATTCGGAAACAGATTGCAGTAGAAAGATCAGATAGAAAGATCAGATAGAAAGATCAGATAGAAAGATCAGATAGAAAGATCAGATAGAAAGATCAAACCCGGCCAGGGAGTATCTGGCCGGGTTTGATTTTTGCTGTTCTTTGAACTTTCTTGTTCTTTGAACTTTTCTGTTCTCTTCTGATCTTTTCTGTTCTTTGATTTTCCGTTTTATGATTTTTGCTTATGCTGTGTGGCCTCAATGGGTACTGCGAAGCCGGGGCGGGGCTGTGAAATGGAATTGCAATTACAGCAGCGGGATCCCTGCGCGCCTGCAGGCTGCGACCGTATCCTCATCCCAGACGCTGGCCTGAACCTCTCCGATGTGGGCGGAGCCAAGGATCAGCATGCACAGGCGGCTCTGGCCGATGCCGCCGCCGATGGTATAGGGGAGTTCCCCGTTCAGAAGCGCTTTGTGGAACGGAAGATTGCGGCGGTCATCGCATCCGGCCTGGGTAAGCTGTGTATCCAGGCTTTCCGGGCTGACACGGATTCCCATGCTGGAGAGCTCATAGCTGATATTGAGGGTATTGTTCCAGAACAGGATGTCCCCGTTCAGGTCCCAGTCGTCATAGTCAGGGGCTCTCCCATCATGGGGCTTGCCCGAACGGAGTTTTTTGCCGATCTGCATCAGGAAGGTCGTGCCATGCTTCCGGACAAATGCATTTTCCCGCTCCTTCGGGGAAAGCTGCGGATAGAGATCCTCCAGCTCCTGCGTTGTGATGAACGTGACTTCGGGAGTGTGGAGGGGAAGCTCATAGAGCTGCGGAAACTGAGCATGCAGGTTCATCTCGGCTGCGCAGACCGCGGAGACGATCGCCCGGACTGTACGCTGCAGATAGGAGAGGGTGCGGTCTTCCTTGTTGATCACCTTCTCCCAGTCCCACTGATCCACATAGATCGAATGGAGGTTATCCAGCTCCTCATCCCGGCGGATCGCATTCATGTCTGTATATAGCCCCTTCCCGACATGGAAATTGTATTCTTTGAGCGCAAGGCGCTTCCATTTCGCCAGGGACTGGACGACCTGGGCCTGCGTTCCCGTGTCCTTGATATCAAAGGTCACCTTCCGCTCATAGCCGTTCAGGTCATCATTGAGGCCGGTGGACGCCTCGAGAAAAAGCGGTGCGCTGACTCTGTGCAGCTGAAGCGTTGCCGCAAGCGTGTCTGCAAACTGCCGCTTGATCACACCGATCGCCTTCTGGGTATCATACATGGACAGAAGCGGCCGGTAGCCGTCCGGGATATAGATGTTGCTCATTTGTCGATTCCCTCTTTTCCTGTTATACTCACTGGGAAGTTACCAGTGCGCCCTCTTCATGGATATGGGCTCAATGCCATTCCGTTTCAGCTTTCACAGCTGGGCGATGTCCGGTTCGCTTTCGCCTGATGCTAAGACGGATCTATGATATTAAGGACGACTTGTAACAGCTTTCGTGATATTTTTTGAAACAATAAAGCGATTATAATCGTACCGGAATGTATTTGTAAAGGAGAGCGTGCGGTGGCAGGGAAGGGAAAACAGGCGAAAGCTTCCGGGATGCAGCAGGTTCGTGAGGATATCCGGCAAAAAACGTTCCGGCGGGTCTATCTGTTTTATGGAGACGAGGCTTATCTGGTCAGGCAATACCGGGGAGAGCTGATCCGCGCGGTGTGCCCGGAGGAAGGCTCCATGAATCTGAATATCCACAGGGAGGAGCATCCGGACTTCGACGCGATCCAGGATGAAGTGCTGTCCATGCCGTTCTTCGCTGATTACCGGATGGTCGTCCTGGATGACACCAAGCTGTTCCGTTCCAGGCGCAAGGGCGGAAACAGCGCGCAGGAGGCCGGAGAGGGGGATGGGAAGGACGGTCAGGACTTGCAGGATGGGGCAGGTGATGATGCAGGGGCGGAGCAGGATGACGGACAGCTGGGGGCGGCGCTCGCGGCCTTCCTGGAGAAGATCCCTGAGACAAGCGTTGTCCTGTTTACGGAACAGCCGGATGAAAAAAAGCCTGGCGGACAGAAGGGGAAGACAAGCGTAGACAAGCGGGGAAAGCTGTATAAAGCTGTCAGTAAGTATGGGCTTGCAGTGGAATTCACATCCCCGGATGCACAGATGCTGCGCAAGTGGGTTCTTGGAAAGTTTGGCGCGGAAAAGATCAGGATTACCAGTCAGACCCTTGATACCTTCCTTACGATGACCGGAAATGACATGTCCCATATCAGCACAGAGACGGAAAAGCTGATCTCATTCGCGGGGACAGGAGGCACCATCCGGACAGAGGACGTGGAAGCGCTCACCAGCGAGGTGCTGGAGGGGAAAATATTCCGTATGCTGGATCTGATCGCACAGCATGAACGGAAAGCCGCACTGGATCTATACAATGATCTGCTAGAGCTGAAGGAAGCACCGGTCAAGATCCTCGTGCTGCTCATGCGCCAGTTCAACCGTCTTCTTCTTGTCCGGTCTATCCTGGATCAGGGCGGGTCGGCAGGGAATGTCATGGAGGCGCTGGGACTGCAGCGCTGGCAGGCGGATCCTCTGATCAGGCAGGCCCGGGGATTCACCCTGGAATCCCTGAGAGCGGCGGTGGAGCGCTGTGTCGATATGCAGGAACGGGCACAGAGCGGAAGGATCGACATGAGGCTTGGACTGGAGCTATTGATTCTCAGGCAATAAGGATCTGTCGCAAAATAAGGATCTGTTACAGAATAACTTGTACATCTGACTTGTCCAAACGCTCATCTGCTGCGTTGGAAAGCCTCGCCGTAGTAACCATTTCCCTCAGAACAACAAAAAACGCGCCGGGATGACGGTCCGGCGCGTTTTTATCATCTTATGACAATTCCGAAATAATCTCAGCCGATGCGGTTGACAGCTGTGGCAAGACGGGAAACCTTGCGGGAAGCGGTATTCTTGTGAAGCACACCCTTCTTCGCAGCCTTATCGATCACAGAAGTCGCATTCAAAAGCTCCTTCGCAGCCAGCTCCTTATCGGAAGCCTCGACAGCGGCGAGCACCTTCTTGGACGCAGTCTTTACTGCGGACTTGATCGACTTGTTTCTCTCCTGTCTGACCTTGCTGGTCAGAACACGCTTCTTCGCGGACTTAATGTTTGCCAAAACGCACACCTCCAACATAGACTTAAAATATCAGATTCAGATCATTCAATCGTGCTTGAAAGACGGACACGGACGTTTCAGGCACACATACGGATGTATTCTAATCTCCATGGGTGGAAAAGTCAACATCATTCTTGATGTTTTCCTTCTCTTCATGTAAACTGTTCCTGCTGCGCCAGGTGCGCGCACGAACGTATTTGAATCAGGAGGAATTCCTTTTGTCTGAAATAGAAATCAGTAAGATTCGCAATTTTTGCATTATTGCACATATCGACCACGGAAAGTCCACCCTGGCGGACCGCATCATCGAGAAGACCGGCCTTCTGACCAGCCGTGAGATGCTTGCCCAGGTTCTGGACAACATGGATATCGAACGTGAGCGGGGCATCACGATCAAGTCACAGTCCGTACGGATCATTTACAAGGCCAAAGATGGGGAAGAATACATCCTGAACCTGATTGACACCCCGGGCCATGTGGACTTTAACTATGAGGTCTCCCGCTCCCTTGCGGCCTGTGACGGCGCGGTGCTGGTCGTGGATGCGGCTCAGGGGATCGAAGCCCAGACGCTGGGGAATGTGTACCTTGCCCTTGACCACGATCTGGAGATCCTTCCCGTGATCAATAAGATCGATCTTCCAAGCGCCGACCCTGACCGGGTGGCATCGGAGATTGAGGATGTGATCGGGCTTGACTGTGAACATGCGCCGCGCATTTCCGCCAAGACAGGGCTGAATGTGGAGGAGGTCCTTGAACAGATCGTCCATGTGCTTCCTGCACCGTCCGGGGACAGGACAGCGCCTCTGAGCGCGCTGATCTTTGACTCTCTCTATGACCCCTACCGCGGCGTGATCGTGTTCTGCCGCCTCTTCGACGGGACGTTGAAGAAGGGTATGAAGGTCCGCATGATGGCAACCGGCACGACGGCAGAAGTGGTGGAGGTGGGATATTTCGGCCCGGGCCAGTTCATCCCCTGCGAAGAGCTTGAGGCCGGGATGGTGGGATATTTCACTGCCTTTTTGAAAAATGTAAAGGATACCCGCGTGGGTGATACGGTGACTGACGCGCTCAGGCCCTGCGAGGCGGCGCTTCCCGGGTATAAGGATCCCCTCCCGATGGTCTATTGCGGCGTGTATCCTGCGGACAGCGCACGCTACCAGGATCTGAGAGACGCACTGGAGAAGCTGCAGTTAAATGACGCTTCTCTGCAATTTGAGCCGGAGACCAGCGCAGCGCTGGGATTCGGATTCCGCTGCGGATTCCTGGGGCTTTTGCATCTGGAGGTGATTCAGGAACGGCTTGAGCGGGAGTACGGCCTGGATCTGGTTACCACCGCGCCCGGAGTCATCTACAAGGTCCATAAGACAGACGGGACGTCCTTCGAGCTGACCAATCCCTCCAATCTCCCGGATCCGTCAGAGATCGACTATATGGAGGAGCCTGTGGTTGCGGCGGAGATCATGGTGACGACCGAATACATTGGCCCTATCATGCAGCTGTGCCAGGAAAGGCGCGGGATCTATAAGGAAACGGAGTACATTGAGTCCGGACGGGCCCTGCTCCGGTATGACATGCCGCTGAATGAGGTGATCTATGATTTCTTCGATGCGCTGAAGAGCCGGTCACGGGGCTATGCTTCCTTTGATTATGAGCTGAAGGAGTACGTGAAGAGCAGCCTGTGCAAGCTTGATATCCTGGTCAACCGGGAACAGGTCGATGCCCTGTCCTTCATCGTGTTTGAAGGCAGTGCCTATGAGCGCGGCAGGAAGATGTGCGAGAAGCTGAAGGAAGAGATTCCGCGGCAGCTGTTTGAGATCCCGATCCAGGCGGCGATCAATGGCAGGATCATTGCCAGGGAGACCGTGCGTGCCCTCAGGAAGGATGTCCTTGCCAAGTGCTATGGCGGTGATATCACCCGTAAGAAGAAGCTGCTTGAAAAGCAGAAGGAAGGGAAGAAGCGCATGCGGCAGGTGGGCTCCGTCGAGATCCCGCAGAAGGCCTTCATGAGCGTCCTGAAGCTGGATGAGCAGTAAGAACCTGATCTGGCTCGCTGTACTTTCCGGTGCGGCAGCCAAAAAAGTCAGGAAAAGTGGCGTTTACAGATTGAGAACTTAAGGAGGGGGAGATGGATCGGAAGGAGCTTGGAATCTATGTCCACATTCCTTTCTGTGTCAGGAAATGCGCTTACTGTGATTTCCTGTCCTTTCCCTCTGATGACAGGACGCAGCGTCTGTATTTCCAGGCGCTGAACGAAGAGATCGCCTCATTTCCCCATGCAGGGGAATATGAGGCGGTCTCGGTTTATTTTGGGGGAGGGACGCCGAGCCTTCCGGATCCGGCTCAGATATCGAAGACCATGGATCAGATCCGCCGTACGTTTGTGCTGCAAAAGGATGCGGAGGCCACCATCGAGTGCAACCCTGGAACGCTTGACCAAAGCCGCCTTGAAGCATACCGTGCTGCAGGCTTCAACCGCCTGAGCATCGGGCTTCAGTCGGCGGACAACGGCCTTCTGAGGACGCTGGGCAGGATTCATACGTTTGAAATGTTCCGGGAGGAATTTCAGGCAGCGCGGGATGCGGGCTTTGGGAATATCAATGTGGATCTGATGTACGGACTTCCCGGCCAGAGTGTGGAAGCCTTTGAAAAGACACTGGGGGCGGTGAGGTCGCTTGCGCCTGAGCATATCTCGGCTTACAGTCTCATCATAGAGGAAGGAACGCCCTTCTGGGAGCGGTACCATGAAGATGACCTGGCGAAGAGGCGGGGAGAGAAGCCGCTTTTCCTGCCCGATGAGGATGCAGAAGATGCCATGGAGCAGAGGCTGAAACAGACGCTTCGAAAGATTGGCTTTTATCGATATGAGATATCCAATTACGCAAGGCCGGGGAGGGAGAGCAGGCATAATACCGGATACTGGATCCGCCGGGAATACGCAGGCTTCGGGCTTGGCGCCTCCGGCCAGATCGGGAAAGCCCGGTACCGGAATACGTCTGACCTGGAGGCTTATCTGAAGAATCCGGGCATCCGGGAGGAAGAGACAATTCTGACGGTCAGGGATGAGATTGCTGAGACGATGATCCTGGGGCTCCGGATGACGAAGGGGGTGGACCTTGTGCGGTTCGAGGAGCAATTCGGCATCCGGGCACAGGATATGTTTGCGGAGGAGATCGGCCAGTTTGTCCGGTCAGGACTCCTGGAGATTTCCGGATCTTTCCTGCGCCTGACGGAGCGTGGCTTTGATGTCAGCAATCTGGTGATGTGCTCCTTTGTAAATGACACGGAAGGGCAGCCCTGACAGAAAGATCTGTAGTCGTAACTGTTCAGAACAGGTTTTGAACAGTTACGATTATTTTTCTTTTCATCTGATCGCATAGCACAAAAAATCAGTTAGCCGTATTACCCGAACAGTTCGTTCACGACGAAGTCATGGATCTTCAGATAGGTGTCCCTGGTGAAATGAAGTCCGTCAACGGTATCGAAGCCGTTCGATTTCAGGAAGGATGCGGTGTCGATATACCGGGAGGCGAATTCCTCTTTCAGCTTTACGTTCATCCGGGCGACGTTCAGGCTGTTGACCGTGGCAAAGACGGCTTCGTTGACCATTCCATCCTCGATGAGGAATTCCTCGTCAAGGGGATTGACGGACAGGATGTAAAAATCCGTGTCCGGCCAGGAACGGATCAGATCCCAGTAGGTAACCACATATTCATTGACCAGGTCCGGATCGTTGACCCCAAAGTTCAGGACGACAGGAAGACCGGGATATGCTTCGATCATGTCATGGAGCTGCCCCATGCCCTCGTCTCTGAACCAGTGGATTCCTTCGCCGACCTTTCCCACAAAAAGATCCTGGTCGGAGCGGTTTGTTTTGCCGAGTGCATTCTGAAGCCCAAGCGTCCTGGAGTCTCCCACCCAGATGATCTGATGGGAAGCGACACTTTCCGGCAGTTTTCTGAGGCGCTCCCTGGATTCTGCTTCTGATCCGGATCCGGACGCTTCTGTCTGCGCCAAAGCCTCGGTTTCGTTCCGTGACGATAATCTGGCCTGTTTTGGTTCGTCATTGTCGGACGCGGAACGGGGAATGGTATCGTTCGGGTAGCTTTCAGAATTGGAGGTGTCCGGAACGACGCGCCAGGGACGTTCGCCGGAGCTGTCATTTTCTGCCTGATGCTCCTTCAAGGCCCCGTCCTTGCTTCCTTCTGTAGAGAGCGTAAAGCCCGTAAACAGTTCAGACTGGGCGGTGGCGGCAGACTGCCCCAGCCGCTTTGGGATCAGGAAAGCAAGCAAAGCCAGAAGCACGATCCCAAGGATACATGCGACGACAGCCAGAAGAATTGTTTTTCGCATAGCAAAGATGCTCCTGTATCGAAAACAGTCTATTTGTCTCACTTCCACATCATAGCATAAAACCACATTTTTTTCACATTTTCATGTTGACAAAGACGGGAGGGGGTTCTATTATAGTGCCATGGATGTTAGCACTCCAACAGTTTGAGTGCTAACAGAGAAAAAAGGAGAGGGGGTGCCGGCATGGAGATGGAATTGGATGACCGGAAGTGGACGATCCTGAAGGCGATCATACAGACTTATCTGGATACGGGTGATCCGGTGGGGTCACGGACGATCTCAAAGATGTCGGATCTCAATCTCAGCTCTGCGACGATCCGGAACGAGATGAGTGACCTGGAGGAGATGGGGCTGATCATCCAGCCGCATACCTCTTCCGGAAGAATTCCCTCCGATAAGGGATACAGGCTCTATGTTGACCGCCTGATGGAGGAGAAGGAAGCGGAGGTCTCCTCGATGCGCCAGCTCATGATCTCGCGTGAGGATAAGATGGAGATGCTTCTCAAGCAGATCGTCCGGTATCTGGCGGTGAATACGAACTATGCGACGATGATCACGAGCCCGCAGTACCACAGGACGAAGCTGAAGTTCATTCAGCTGTCCATCGTGGATGAAGGGCAGATCCTGGCCACGGTGGTGGCTGAGGGGAATGTGGTGAAGAACCGCATCATTCACATGGAGCATGGCCTGAACCGTGATCAGGTGCTTCAGCTGAACATTCAGCTGAATTCCAGACTGAACGGACTGACGATCGAAGAGATCAATCTTGCGACGATCTCCAGACTGAAGCAGGAGGCAGGGATTCAGTCAGAGCTGATCTCCCAGGTGCTGGACGCGGTTGCGGACGCGATCAGTCAGGAGGAGGACGTCGAGGTCTACACCAGCGGCGCCACGAATATTTTCCGGTATCCGGAGCTGGCTTCGGATACGGACAAGGCAAGCGGCCTGATTCATGCCTTTGAGGAGAAGCATCCGCTGCTGTCCCTGATGGATCAGGAGCAGGGTTCCGAGCAGGCGATCCAGGTGGCGATCGGGTCGGAGCTGGGGAATGAAAACCTCAAAGACTGCAGTGTGGTCACGGCAACCTATGATCTGGGGGACGGCATGTTTGGCCGGATCGGCATTGTGGGACCCAAGCGGATGGATTATGACAAGGTTGTTGATATCCTGAAGAACCTGACGGGACAGCTGGACGCGGTCTATAAGGAGCCTAAGGATAAGTGTTCCGGATAGCCCGAAGCACTTGCTGCTGAGGGCGTATGGAAGCGTAAATGAAGTGGCATCGGGCAATTCAGGATGCGAAGCATCGCCCGAGGATGGATAGCCAGACGACATGCACCCGGAAGCCGGGGATATGATCAGATATAAGATGCGGAAGGCATGCATCTGACAGGAAAGAGGAACAGAGGCAGGAAGATATGGCCACATGGCACAGGGCAGACGTGGAGGACAGTATGGCAGAAGAGACGAATCAGGAAACAATCGCTGGCATGAGCCAGGAAGAGACTGGCAACACACAGGATACTGACAGGGAGCAGGCAGCGCAGGAGCATTCCGGCGAAGGGGATGCCGGATGCAAGGGTGCGGAAGGCTGCACGGACGCCGGAGCGCAGGATGGAGAGGACAGCTCCAGGGAAGGCTGCGATGCGCAGGATGCTTCAGGGGAGGAACCTGGAGCGCATGACGCGGGAAGCTGCCCGGCCGGGGAGGAGGATGTCGTAGACGGCACCTTTACCCAGGCGGCGGAGGGCCGCAAGACCTCTTTCTTCCGGAAAAAGAAGGATAAGAGAGAGGAAAAGATCGAGGAGCTGACCGACAGGGTGAAGCGGCAGATGGCGGAGTTCGACAATTTCCGTAAGAGAACGGAAAAGGAGAAGAGCCAGATGTTCGACCTCGGCGCGCGGAGCGTCATCGAGAAGATCCTTCCTGTCATCGATAATTTTGAGCGCGGGCTTGCCCAGGCGCAGGATAAGGAGGATCCCTTTGTCGGCGGGATGACGATGATCTATAAGTCGATGCTTCAGGAGCTTGAGGCGATTGGCGTGAAACCCATCGAAGCGGAGGGGAAGGAATTCGATCCCAACTTCCACAATGCGGTAATGCATTGCGAGGATGATTCAGTGGGGGAGAACATCGTTGTCCAGGAGCTGCAGAAGGGGTATACCTACCACGACAGCGTGGTCAGACACAGCATGGTGAAGGTCGCGAATTGAGTGCGGCGGGGCCTGCTGAGGCAGTAGTAGGCAAAACAGACAGGCAGGATTTATGGATATGTGAATCCGTGACAGATCCGAAGGAGCTGACGCAGATGAGTTGATGTATGCTGCGGCAGCGCCGGAACGACTGAAAAGATACAGACACAGACACTGAGAGACGGCAGCATACTGCCGGAAAAGATAGGAATCAGAACAATAAGGAGGATGCATTATGGGTAAGATTATCGGAATTGACCTTGGTACCACGAACAGCTGCGTGGCGGTTATGGAAGGCGGAAAGCCGACTGTCATCGCGAACGCGGAAGGCGCGCGGACAACACCGTCCGTTGTCGCATTTACCAAGAATGGAGAGAGGCTTGTGGGTGAGCCGGCAAAGAGGCAGGCTGTGACAAACTCTGACCGCACCATCTCTTCGATCAAGAGGCATATGGGCTCTGACTACAGAGTCAACATTGACGCGAAGAAGTATTCCCCGCAGGAGATCTCCGCGATGATCCTTCAGAAGCTCAAGAGCGACGCGGAAGCGTATCTGGGTGAGAAGGTAACGGAAGCAGTCATCACCTGCCCGGCTTATTTCAATGATGCCCAGAGACAGGCGACCAAGGATGCCGGAAAGATTGCCGGCCTGGATGTCAAGCGTATCATCAACGAGCCGACGGCAGCTGCCCTGGCTTACGGGCTTGACAATGAAAAAGAGCAGAAGATCATGGTCTATGACCTTGGCGGCGGCACATTTGATGTCTCCATCATCGAGATCGGCGACGGTGTCATCGAGGTTCTGGCGACCAACGGAAATAACCGTCTCGGCGGCGATGACTTCGACCAGAGGATCACGGATTACATGATCCAGGATTTCAAGAACAAAGAAGGCATCGATCTTGGAAATGACAAGATGGCGCTCCAGAGGCTCAGGGAAGCTGCTGAGAAGGCGAAGAAGGAGCTGAGCTCCGCGACGACCACCAACATCAATCTGCCCTTCATCACGGCAAATGAGACCGGCCCG
>CAMJIC010000015.1 GCA_946405675.1 uncultured Clostridia bacterium | reverse complement strand
TGTACATCTGACTTGTCCAAACGCTCATCTGCTGCGTTGGAAAGCCTCGCCGTACTTTCAGATTTTCAAAAAGCCGGTGGCTTCCTGCCACCGGCTTCGTCTGATTTATTCCCCTAACTGCTCGATCAGATAGTTCTCCATACCGATCTCTTCCATCAGGGACAGATGCTGGCGCACCCAGTTGAAGTGCTCCTGCTCATCCACAATGAACTCCTGAATCATGTTCCTGCTCACCTGTTGTCCCGGATCTCAGTCTGCAGATTTCACAAACGCAAACTGATCAAAGCTGCATAACACATCCTTGGAATCGGAGTGGAACACAAAGTACACACCATGAAGTCCGGAAACCGGCTCATCCAATGCTGCTTCCGCCCAGTACCACTTCGTTCCATCAGTAGCCTCTTCCGATTCTTCCGCCTTGTCCGCCAGATCCGCCGGAATCTCGATCCTGCCGATCCTCTTTCCGCCCTTCTCCGGATCCGGAGAATCAAGATATACATCAACGCTTCCGCCCGGTGCTGTTTCTCCAGGCGCTACCAGAACCTTTGCCGTCACGCCGGAAGTCTCCTCACCGAAGTCAAGATATTTGTAGCCGACAATATTATTGTCGCGAAGACCGCAGATATACCTGGCATGTGTCGCCTCTTCGTCACGGGATCCCACGATATAAGGCGCGATCTCATCCGTATCGTAATGTGTCGTATTTCTCTCCATGGATGGCGCTTTCACATCCAGCCCCTGAACAAGATAGCAGGTCAGATCCGCGTCATAAGTTGTATACGCATCCATTTTTCCGGCAATTCCGGACGATGTATACTCAAACGGTGTGATGACCGGTGTATCCCCATCCTTATACAGCTGGATCTCTCCTGCGACCGCCTGGCGGGTATAACTATGGTTGTTGGTCTGGCGATGGCCGAAATAATACCATTTCCCATTGATCTTCGCCATTCCGCCGTGGTTATTCCCGAACGGATAAGTGGTGAAATCTGAAAAAACCATCTCGCCCGTCTGCGGATCAATCGTATAACGCCCGCTGGTATCGGAAATAATATTACCCTTATTGCCGCTGATCACTTCTGACTGATCCGCATATGTCTCATCCACTCCATTCTCACCGATATGCCAGGTACCATTCATCAGGTCATCGGTCCAATACCAACCCAGGCAGCTGTTCAGCATGATATCATCCGGACCTACATCTGCCAGAACCGGAATGTACACATAGACGCCCAGCTCATCCACATAGCCCTGAAGGGATGGCCCTTCGTAAATCGGAAGGTAACCTCTTTCATCGTTTGGGAACCAGGAAACAGCCTCGATCCCGTCCCCGTCCGTCGGATCCTCTTTTAACTGATAGAGAACTGCAATATGGCTCATCCCGGTGTGATAATCATCCTCTGCAACCATAGCCGCTATCTCAGGATATTCATTATATACCTGCTTCATGCAGGAGCCGGCGATATAGATCGTCCCGTCCTCAATGTAAATGGAAGGATCATAACAGCCCTTAACCGTGTAATACCATACGGCCTCATCCTCCGGCCACGGCCCTGTCGGACTGTCCGATACACGCAGGACGGAATATGCATTGAACTCATTGGAGATCATGTAATACTGATCGGTTGTCACGTCATACGCGCAGTCCGGAGCGAACAGGCCCACAGTCGCGCCGGATGTTGCCCCTTCGGAGATATCCAGGTACATCCCTTCATATCTCCAGTCGCTCATGTCATAGACCGGAGCGGAATACAGGATGTAGTTGAATCCGCATGATCCCGCGCCCTGATCGTCGTGGGAACCGTAAAGGTACACACGCCACTCATGATCCTCCTTTGACCAGTACACCTGGGGCTCGGGATCCGGAATATGCTCCCAGGTCGGAAGCAGCGGGTTAAATGCCCCTGCCTGGTCTACAGGCTCTCCTGTCTTCGGATTGGTCACATAGACCAGCGGATCCGTGTGATAGTCATACTCGTCCCCGCAGTCAGCGCAGACATAATGGCGATAGCCGCCCTCCGTATCGGTGGCTTCGTAGCTGTCCTCCTGCAACTGATAATGATGCTCCGGATGAGGTACCTTGAAATCCGGGAGCTCCTCCTCCCCGGACTTCGCAGCAAATGCCGCAGTTCCAAACGAGAAGGCAAATGCACAGACTAGTAACACGCTTGCAGTTTTTTTCATCATTCTCTCCTTTCATCATTCCGACATTGTATTGAACAAGTTGAAATATTATAGCATCTATTCTTGAAAGGAAACGCTATTTCATCGCAAACGGTTGTAATCCTGTCGCAATTTGCTCATTGTCCTGTACCATGCATCAGCATAAATATCTCATACTCCATTACGAGCAGTCACAGGCTGGAATATCCCATCAGATCTTCATCTACCTGGCGGGCAGCATTCTGCCCCTCTGCGATCGCCCATACGACCAGAGACTGTCCCCGGTGCATATCTCCCGCAGTGTAAACGTTCTTTCTGGTTGTAAGATAATTCCCCGGCTCCGTCTTCACGTTTGTCCTTGCATCTGTAGAGATAGAAAAGCTATCTGTTACATAATGCTCACATCCCAGAAATCCGGCAGCAATCAGCACAAGGGATGCCTTTACCTTTTTCTCTGACCCCTCTTCAGGAATCATCCTGATCCGCCCGCTTTTCTCATCCCTCTCAGGACGAAGGCTGACCAGAACAGCCTCCTTCAGATGCCCCTGTTTATCCTTCACGAATTCCTTTACCGTTGTCTGATACATACGCGGATCAGAGCCATATTTCCAGATTGCTTCCTCCTGCCCGTAATCCACCTTCAAAACCCTGGGCCATTCCGGCCATGGGTTGGATGGGAGCCTGCCTTCAGGAGGCTTCGGCATCATCTCAAGCTGCCGGATCCTCTTTGCACCCAGCCGGATACAGGTTCCAACGCAGTCATTTCCCGTATCCCCGCCTCCAATCACCAGAACTTCTTTTCCTTCGACAAGCTCTCCCGGATATTCCTTGAAATCCGTATCCAGAAGCTTTTTGGTAACCATACCAAGAAAATCCACCGCAAAGAAAATTCCTCTGGCATCTCTTCCCGGAACCTGAATGTCCCTGGGATTCGATGCACCGCAGGCAAGAATCACACTGTCATACTCCTTCATCAAGGCAGAAGCAGGAACATCCTTTCCCACATCGATCCCTGTGATGAACCGGATACCGGCTTTTTCCATGAGCCGGATCCTTCTGTCAATCACTGACTTGTCAAGCTTCATATTCGGGATCCCATACCGCAGCAAACCGCCGATCCGGTCCTTTCTTTCATAGACCGTCACATCATGTCCCCTGCGGTTCAGGAGATTCGCAGCTGCCAGGCCCGAAGGTCCGCTGCCAACAACCGCGACCTTCTTTCCTGTGCGCACCTTCGGGCTTTCATCCGGCACAAGACCGTGTTCAAAGGCATATTCAATGACCTCTTTCTCATTTTCCTTCGTCGCCACGGGAGCATCATGCACGCCGCAGGTACACGCCGCTTCACATAGGGCAGGACATACCCGGCATGTAAATTCCGGAAAGCTATGTGTGATGCTCAGCCTGTGATATGCTTCTTCCAGCCTTCCGCAAGCCACCAGTCCATTGATTTCAGGAACCAGATTATGAAGCGGGCATCCGGAAGCCATCCCTGATATCATCGTCCCGTTCTGGCAGAAAGGCACACCGCAGTTCATGCATCTCTGTGCCTGTTCCCTCCTCTGCTTCTCAGGCAGACGAAGATGAAATTCCTGAAAATTCCCCGTTCGTTCCTCTTCGCCCAGTACCGTCCCATCCATCCTCTCATATCTCAGATAACCGGTTTTCATACTCATGGGTTTCCTCACTCCTGCATCTTCGCAAACATCTGGAACGCCTCCAGTCTTGCGGTCTCAGCGTCCGCTCCCTTTTCCTCGCTTTTCGCGGTCAGTCTCAGGATCTCCTTATAGTCCATCGGGATAATCTTCTTAAAATGCGGAATATATGCATCATAATCAGCCAGGATCTCCTGTCCCTTCCGTGAACCGGTCAGCTGTACGTGCCTTTGAATCATTCTGTACAGCTCTCCCTGCTCTGTCTTTGAATCCACGCTTTCCATCAGCACCATCTGTCTGTTCAGGTTCCGGTACATGCGGTTTTCCTCATCCAGCACATAGGCAATCCCGCCGCTCATGCCTGCGGCAAAATTTTTCCCAACCTTCCCGAGGATCACTACACAGCCGCCGGTCATATATTCACAGCCATGCTCCCCCACGCCTTCCACGACACATACTGCACCGGAATTGCGGATGCAGAAACGTTCTCCCGCCATCCCTGATATGTATGCCTCTCCCGAGGTTGCGCCGTACAGGGCGACATTTCCGACCATAATATTTTCATGCGGATCATAAGCGGCATTCTCAGGCGCTCGGACGGTCAGCGTTCCTCCGGACAGGCCTTTTCCAAAATAGTCGTTGCTGTCTCCCGTAAGATGGATTGTCAGTCCGGATGGCAGAAACGCGCCAAAGCTCTGACCGCCGCTTCCCTCACAGTGCACCGTGATGGTATCTGCCGCAAGTCCATCCGGATGCCGTCTGGTAATCTCCGCGCCCAGCAACGTTCCGAAGGTTCTGTCCGTATTATTCACTGCTACCCTGATTCCGGAGGGAATGCCCTCCTCCAGAGATCTCCTGATCTGCGGATCCTTAAGCAGGATCTTCTCATCCTTCGTATCCTGCAGCCGGAAATCATACCGATGCTCCGGGTGAAAAGTCATCTCATCAGGCTTCGCGCCCGGAATCCCGGCCAGTATCCTGCTAGGATCCATACGCTTTGCCGCGCCTGTAAGTCCATCCCTGACTTTCAGAAGATCCCCTCTCCCCACAAGCTCATCCACATGTCTGACCCCCAGCAGGGACATGATCTCCCGCAGCTGCCTGGCAATAAACAGCATAAAGTTTTCCACGTATTCCGGCTTCCCCGCAAAGCGCTTCCGAAGCTCCGGATTCTGTGTCGCAATGCCCATCGGACAGGTGTCCGACTGGCACTCACGCATCATGACACACCCCATTGCGATCAGCGGTGCGGTTGCGAAACCAAATTCCTCCGCCCCCAGAATGGCCGCAATCGCCACATCCCGGCCGCTCATCAGCTTCCCGTCTGTCTCAATCACGACCCTGGTGCGCAATCCGTTGGCGACCAGCGTCTGATGGGTTTCGGCAAGGCCAAGCTCCCACGGAAGTCCCGCATTATGGATGGAAGAAAGCGGTGCCGCACCTGTTCCGCCGTCATAGCCGGAAATCAGGACAACCTGCGCCCCTGCTTTGGCCACGCCTGCCGCCACGGTGCCGACCCCGGCCTCCGAAACCAGTTTGACTGAGATGCGGGCTTCTTTATTCGCGTTTTTCAGGTCATAGATCAACTGCGCCAGATCCTCTATGGAATAGATATCGTGATGCGGCGGCGGGGAGATCAGGCTGACACCAGGCGTGGAATGCCTGGTCTTTGCGATCCATGGATACACCTTCCTACCGGGCAGATGGCCGCCTTCTCCGGGCTTTGCCCCCTGAGCCATCTTGATCTGAATCTCTTTTGCGCTGACCAGGTATCTGCTGGTAACGCCAAACCGTCCGCTTGCCACCTGCTTGATCGCCGAGCTGCGGTCATTGTCAGTGCCGGCGGAAAGAATTCTTTCATCACTCTCCCCGCCTTCTCCGCTGTTGGACTTACCATGAAGGTGATTCATGGCAATGGCCAGGGTCTGATGCGCTTCCTCGGAGATCGAGCCATATGACATGGCGCCGGTCTTGAACCGCCTTACGATTTCCTCCTCCGGCTCCACCTCCTCCAGCGGAACGCCTTTGGCAGGAAAACAGAACTCCAGAAGGCTTCTCAGGTATCCTGTTTCTTCCGCATCCGCCATCTGCGTGTACTGCAGAAACTTCTCATAGCTTCCTTCCCTTACGGCACACTGCAGCATATGGATCGTCTGCGGATTGTATCTGTGGTGTTCCCCCTGGGCACGTCTCTTATGTCTTCCTGCTGCCGTCAGCTCCAGGTTCACATACAGTCCCAGAGGATCAAACGCGCGGCTGTGCTGCGCGTCGGCAGCCTGGCCAATCTCCTCAAGCGTAATCCCGCCGACTCTGCTGACCGTTCCTGTGAAATAGTCATTGATCACTTCCTCGGAGATTCCAACCGCTTCAAAGATCTTGCTGCCCTGATAGGACTGGATGGTTGAGATTCCCATCTTGGATGCGATCTTAACGATTCCAAACAGGATCGCCCTGTCATAATCATTCACTGCCGCATAATAATCCTTATCCAGCATCCCCTTCTCCACCAGATCGGCAATCGTGGCATGCGCCAGATACGGATTCACGGCGGATGCGCCATATCCGAGAAGAGCCGCGAAATGGTGCACCTCCCTGGGTTCAGCCGACTCCAGGATCAATGACATGGCGGTACATTTTTTTGTATCCACCAGGTGTTTATGGACTGCGGCAGTCGCCAGCAGCGACGGCATCGCAACATGGTTCTCATCCACTCCCCTGTCAGAAAGGATCAGGATATTCGTGCCCTGCCTGTAAGCCTTGTCCACCTCCAGGAACAGATGGCTGATCACACGCTTCATTGGCGTTCCTTTGTAGAACAGCATGGAAACTCTGGATACCCTGAAGCCATCCTTTTTCATATTTTCGATCTTCAGAAGATCAAGGTCTGCCAGAATCGGATTCTCAATCTTGAGCACATGGCAGTTCCTGGCCCGTTCCTCCAAAAGGTTTCCGTTCTTGCCAAGATACACGGTACGCGAGGTCACGATTTCCTCCCGCTGGGCATCAATCGGCGGATTGGTCACCTGCGCGAACAGCTGCTTGAAATAATAGAACAACGGCTGGTACTGTCCGGAGAGCGCCGCCAGAGGAGTATCCACTCCCATGGAACCGATCTGCTCCGTTCCCGTCAGCGCCATAGTACGGATCCCGTCATAATAATTCTCCCAGGAATACCCGAATGCCTTCTGGAGGCGTCTGAGCATCTCTTCCGGGAAGCCCTGTACTCTCCTGTTCGGTATCTTCAGATCGGAAAGATGCAGAAGATTCGAATCCAGCCATTCTCCATAAGGATGTGCCTTCGCATACTGTTCCTTCAGTTCCTCATCACTGATGAGCGCTCCCTTCTTTGTATCCACGAGGAGGATCTTGCCCGGATGCAGCCGCTCCTTCCGCAGGATATGTGATTCATCCAATTCCAATACGCCAACCTCTGAAGAGAGGATCAGCCTTCCGTCATCCGTCACATAGTACCGGGACGGGCGCAGGCCATTCCTGTCCAGGATTGCGCCCATGACATCCCCATCCGAGAACAGGATGGAAGCCGGTCCGTCCCATGGCTCCATCATGGTCGCATAATACTGATAAAAGTCCCTCTCTTCTGATGACAGCGTGTCATTGTGTGCCCAGGGCTCCGGCAGGAGGATCATGGCAGCCAGCGGAAGCGGCATCCCGCTCATCACCAGAAACTCCAGCGTATTGTCAAGCATGGCAGAATCTGAACCGCTCTCACTGATCACAGGAAGCACCTTGATCATGTCTTCTTCCGAGAAACGACCGGTATGCAGCGTCTCTTCCCTTGCCAGCATCTTGTCTACATTGCCCCGGATCGTATTGATCTCACCATTATGGACAATCAGCCGGTTGGGATGCGCACGCATCCAGCTTGGCATGGTATTCGTAGAAAACCGGGAATGGACCACAGCAATCGCGGATCGATAATCCGGATCACGCAGGTCAGTAAAGAAGGTTCTCAGCTGCCCGACCAGGAACATTCCCTTGTAAACAATGGTCCTGCAGGAGAGTGAAGGCACATAGGTCTCGACATTGCTCTGCTCGAACTCCCTGCGCGCAATATAAAGCTTCCGGTCAAAATCAAGATCCTCCTGCAGTCCCTCAGGCCGGCGGATCAATACCTGGAAGATACGAGGCATGCACTCCCTGGCCCTTGTGCCAAGAACCGAAGGATCCGATTCCACCTCACGCCATCCAAGGATCGACATCCCGGCCTTTCTGAGGATCGTCTCAAACATGGATTTTGCCTGGCGCATCTTCAGTTCATGCTGCGGGAAGAAAAACATCCCCACCCCATACTGTCTTTCTCCCGGCAGGCTGATTCCCTGCTGAGCCATCTTTTTTACGAAGAAATCGTGAGGGATCTGCGTAAGGATCCCAACGCCGTCTCCGGTCTTTCCTTCCGCATCCTTTCCGGCCCTGTGGTCAAGATGTTCCACGATCGACAACGCGTCACACACCAGCTGATGGCTCTTTCGTCCCTTGATGTCAATGATAGCTCCGATCCCGCAATTATCATGTTCAAAGGATGCGTCATAAAGGCCAATGCCTTGTATGGCTTCCAATCGTTCTGTCATGACCACACCTCCCGAAAAAAAAAGACGCTCCGGGTCACAAAACCCGAAGCGCCGTTGCTTCTGAATAACAGTTTCAATCCAGTTCATTCACTATTGCCATATCGCCCTTGATATTGTCATTACTATACCGCAGCTTCCACCAAAAAACAATACCCAAAATCCTTGATTCAATTCTATATCGCCCGGATCTGCGGTATGACATCCTCCAAAACATCCAGAAGCATCCGGACAGTATCCAGGGAAGTAAACATCGTTACGCCATTCATAATCGCGCACCGGCGGATAGCTTCTCCATCTTCATAATGAATGCCGGAAAGGATGGCTCTCGTATTGATCACATAGCTGACATATCCGGCCCGGATCGATCGCAGGATCTCATCACTGCCGTTACTGAGTTTTCCCCGGATCCTGGTACGAATTCCATGTTCTTTCAAAAAGGATCCTGTCCCAATGGTTGCCTCTATATTGAAGCCGATCTCATAAAACCGGCGCACCAGCGGCAGCGCTTCCTCCTTATCCTCATCTGCCAGTGTCACAATCACCGTTCCATACTCCTTCATCCGGATGCCCGATGCCTGCAGCGCCTTGTAAAACGCCCGCTTCAGGCTTTTGTCGTATCCGATTGCCTCACCGGTGGACTTCATCTCAGGGGAGAGGTAGGTATCCATACCGCTCAGCTTTTCAAAGGAAAACGCCGGAGTTTTCACATACCAAAGTCCGTTTCCTCCCGTGTACAGACCAGTATATCCTGTTTCCTTCAGACGATGTCCCAGCATCACCTTTATCGCAAGTTCCACAAGTGGTATTCCTGTGGATTTTGACAGAAACGGAACGCTTCTTGACGCCCTGGGATTTACCTCGATGATTGATACCTGTCCGTCACGATCCACAATAAACTGAATATTATACAGGCCAATGATTCCAAGACCGAGCCCCAACTCCCGGGTATACCTCCAGATTGTCTGCCTGATCTGATCCGTAAGAGAAAAAGGAGGATATACACTGGTACTGTCTCCGGAATGTACGCCTGTGCGTTCCACCAGCTCCATGATTCCGGGGAGAAATACATCCTTCCCATCACAGACAGCGTCAACCTCCACTTCCTTTCCAACGATATAGCGGTCAACCAGCACCGGCCGGTCTTCATTCACCTGCACCGCATCTGTCAGATACCGAATCAGCATCTTTTCCCCCGCTACGATCTCCATGGCTCTTCCGCCCAACACATAGGACGGTCTCACCAGCACAGGATAGCCAATCCTTTCCGCTGCCTGTACTCCTTCCTCGACACTCATGACCGCCACTCCGGCAGGATGCGGAATTCCCAGGCGATTCATCAACGCTTCAAACGCATCACGATCCTCCGCCCTGCGAATCGGATCCGGTCCTGTACCGATGATCCTTGCACCCCTGTGTGCAAGAATCCCGGCCAGGTTGACAGCAGTCTGCCCGCCCAGTGTGACGATCACTCCCTCCGGCTGCTCCAGTTCATAAATATTCATTATATCCTCTGCGGTCAGCGGTTCAAAATACAGCTTATCCGCCGTCGTATAATCCGTCGATACGGTCTCCGGATTATTGTTGATCACAATTGCCTCATATCCTTCCTCCCGAATGGTTCTCACTGCATGAACGGTGGAATAATCAAACTCGACACCCTGTCCGATCCGGATCGGTCCTGATCCAAGCACCATGATCTTTTTCCGTTCTGAGACAACGGATTCGTTTTCTTCCTCATAGGTGGAGTAGAAATACGGAACATAACTCTCAAACTCACTGGCACAGGTATCAATCATCTTATAAACAGGTGCGATGCCACAGCACTTCCTCAGCTTCCAGACTTCTTCCTCCGTCCGGCCCGTCAGCTCGCCAATATAAGAATCGGAAAATCCCATACGTTTGGCATCCGCCAGCAATTCCCTGCCTCGTGCATCACCGGCTGTCCCGTCCAGAGTTTTCGCATACTCTTCCAGCTTCTTCTCAAAGTCAACAATTCTTTGGATCGTATTCAGAAAAAACAGATCGATCTTTGTTCTGGAATAAATAACCTGCGGATCCACACCCAGCCAAAGAAGCTCAGATATCGCGTAGATACGGTCATCTGTACCTTCCTCAATGTAGGTAAGGAGTTTGTTCACGGCCTCTTCCCTGGCTTCTGTCCCCCTCTTCTCAGAAAGAGTCCTTACATCAAATTTTTTCAGATGAATGTGGTTCTTCCCGTCCTCCAGTGAACGGACAGCCTTCAGCAGGCTTTCCTCCATACTTCTCCCGATACTCATCGTCTCACCGGTTGCCTTCATCTGCGTGGACAGCACATTCGACGCATGGGTGAACTTATCAAACGGAAATCTTGGCATCTTAGTGACAACATAGTCAAGCGCCGGCTCGAAGCAGGCCGGCGTATTGGCCAGGAAAATCTCCTCCAGGTTCATCCCGACAGCAATCTTTGCAGATACCCTGGCGATCGGATATCCTGTCGCTTTCGAAGCAAGGGCCGATGATCGGGACACCCTTGGATTTACCTCAATCACGTAATAGTCAAAGGATTCAGGATCCAGTGCAAACTGAACATTACAGCCACCCTTCACATCCAGCGCACGGATGATCTTCAGTGCACTGTCCCGCAGCATCTGATATTCTTTATTGGTGAGCGTCTGGCTGGGAGCAACAACGATGGAATCTCCTGTGTGGATCCCGACCGGATCCATATTCTCCATATTACAGACCGTGATTGCAGTGTCATTGGCATCCCGCATCACTTCGTATTCGATCTCTTTATATCCCTTAACGCTCTTTTCAACCAACACCTGATGAACCGGTGATGCCTTCAGCGCATGCTCCAGCATCTGAATCATTTCTTCTTCACGCCGGGCAAATCCGCCTCCGGTTCCACCCAACGTGAATGCGGGACGCAGGATGACAGGATATCCGATCCTCTCTGCCGCCTCCATTCCTTCTTGTACGCTGTTGGCTATGACAGAAGGAATCACCGGCTCGTTCAGTTTCTCACACAATGCCTTAAACTGCTCCCGATCTTCCGCCCTTCGGATGCTTGAGGCATCTGTCCCCAGCAGCTCAATCTCACATTCCGCAAGGATACCTTTCTCATACAGCTGCAGGGAAAGGTTCAGTCCTGTCTGGCCGCCCAGCCCAGGAATCATTGCATCCGGCCTCTCATACCGGCAAATCCTTGCCAGATATTCCAGCGTCAGCGGCTCCATATACACCTTATCCGCGATTGTGTGATCTGTCATGATCGTCGCCGGGTTGGAATTCGCGAGGATGACCTCATATCCTTCTTCTTTGAGCGCCAGGCATGCCTGCGTACCCGCATAGTCAAACTCGGCAGCCTGGCCGATCACGATCGGACCGGATCCAATTACCAGCACCTTCTTTATATCTGCCCGTTTCGGCATCTCCTTGTCATCCTTTCTTCATAAGCTCCGTAAACTGGCCAAACAGATGAATGCTGTCCTGCGGACCCGGTGCACTTTCCGGATGATACTGCACCGACAGCATCCTGTCCTGTCCGCAGACAAGCCCCTCTACGCTATGATCCAACAGATTCACATGAGAAACCTTGAGATTGGTTCTGTCCAGCGAAGATTCATCCACGGCATAGGAATGGTTCTGGCTGGTCATCTCGATATGCCCGGTCCGAAGATCCTTCACCGGATGATTCCCTCCCCTGTGTCCGAATTTCAGCTTATAGGTGGAAGCGCCGCAGGACAACGCCATCAGCTGATGTCCCAGGCAGATGCCAAACATAGGCACCTGCCCCCGAAGCTTTTTCAGCGTATGAACCACCTCCGGAACATTCTCCGGATCCCCCGGCCCATTTGAAATCAGTATGCCATCAGGCAGCAGTGAAAGAATCTCATCACTCCGGGTATCATAGGGGACGACCGTGACATTGCATCTGAAACGGTTCAGCATCCGTACAATATTCTGTTTCATGCCGCAATCAATCGCCACAACATGAAACCTCGGATTTGATGTCCTGCTGTACCAGCGTTTCCGGCAGCTGCATCGGCGGACAGCATCCTTCGGTACCTCCGTATCCCTGATAAGCTTCAATCCTTCCTCCAGAGCCACGTCTGCACCTGTAATCACCCCCCTCTGGGAGCCACAATCCCGGATATGCCGTACCAGCCTCCTGGTATCCACGCCGCCAAGTCCCGGTATCCCGGCTCCCTCCAGATATTCCTGCAAAGAACTGATCGACCGGAAATTGGTCGGTATTTCATTTATCTCCCGGACAATTAATGCGCCAGGCCCCGTGATCCGGCTTTCAAAATCCTCCCTCGCCAGACCATAATTGCCGATCAACGGATAAGCCATCAAAACAGCCTGATCCGTATAGGATGGGTCCGACAGGATCTCCTGATACCCTGTCATCGAGGTATTGAACACCACCTCACAGACTGCATCCTTTCTGCATCCGAATCCATACCCCCTGTACTCGCTTCCATCCTCCAGAATCAGCTTCCGGTCATATCCCGGGGCACTGTGCAATCGCGTAATCATATGCTCCTCATCCCCATCACTCTACATCCTGCAGCGCAGCGAAACCTTCCTCGCCGGTCCTGATCTTGACAACCCTGCTGACCGGATAAACAAAGATCTTCCCATCTCCGATATGCCCTGTGTACAAGGCCTTTTTCGCAGCTTCTATCACACCCTCCACCGGGATCGCGCTCACAACCACCTCCAGCTTCACCTTCGGCAGAAGCGTTACATCCAGCTCTACGCCGCGGTATTTTTCTCCCGCACCCTTCTCAATCCCGCAGCCCATCACCTGCGTCACAGTCATGCCGGTAACACCCAGGTCGTTCATGGCTTTCTTTAAGGCATCATAGCGTGACAGCTTCGCGATGATCACCACCTTTGAGATCCCGGTATCGATACCGGGTATCCCGGAACCGTCTCCTCTTACAACGGGAACGGCAGCGTCTCTCTTTACCTGGGATGCCTCCTCATAGCTGTCCGATCCGAGATTCGTATTTTCATTGACACTCATCATGGTATTGGAAATATCCATGATCGCAAAACCTGCATAGGCAGAAGGAAGTCCGTGTTCTGTCGCATCCAGCCCGGTTATCTCTTCCTCCTCCGTCACCCGCAGGCCAACGGTTTTCTGAATGATGGTAAATGCGATCCATATCGTTACGGCAGTCCACGCCGCCGTAAGGAGCATCCCTGCAAGCTGCTTTCCAAGCTGTTCAAATCCTCCGCCGTAAAACAAGCCTTCCCTGATACCTGCCACTGCAAATCCAGGGGCTGATTCTGTCGCAAACAAGCCGACGGCAATCGTTCCCCAGATTCCATTGAACATATGGACCGCTACCGCGCCGACCGGATCATCCACATGCGTCACGTTATCATTAAACCAGACACCAAACACCACAAGAAGTCCGGAGACCAGGCCGATTACCGCCGAACCGGCACAGTCTGTCACATCACATGGCGCCGTAATGGCAACCAGGCCCGCAAGCGATGCATTCAGGCACATGGAAACGTCTGGCTTTCCGTATTTTTTCCATGTGAAAAGCATGCATACTACCGTTGCCACAGATGGAGCAACCGTCGTCGTCAGGAATACAGAGCCCATGGTAGGGACATCTGTTGCCGCAGCGCCGTTGAACCCGTACCATCCCATCCACAGGATAAAGACACCGAGAGCGGCAATAACAAGATTATGTCCGGGAAACGCATTCACCTTCTTGACCTTCCCGCTTTTATCCCGTTCAAACTTCCCGATCCTCGGCCCCAGCATCCATGCACCGATAAACGCACAGATACCGCCAACCATATGGATGCAGTTGGAGCCGGCATAATCATGGAATCCCCACTGTGCCAGGAAACCGCCTCCCCAGGTCCAGTGCGCTTCAATCGGATAAATGACTGCAGAGATCACGGCAGAATAGATGCAATAGCTGGAAAACTTCGTACGCTCTGCCATCGAGCCGGAAACAATCGTTGCGGTCGTTGCGCAGAAAACCAGGTTGAAAACAAACGATGAATAGTTAAAAGACCCATATCTGGAAAAAACATCAAAGCTGAAGCCTCCCGCAAAGCCGTTCAGGATATTAGGCCCAAGCATCAGTGATGCACCGCAGATGAACCACATAACCGTCCCGATACAGAAATCCATCAGGTTTTTCATGATGATGTTGCCTGCATTCTTCGCCCTTGTGAAGCCGGCCTCACACATCGCGAACCCTGCCTGCATCCAGAACACAAACGCGGCACCGATCAGGAACCATACCGCAAAAATCTCACTGTCAACGGCTTTCAATAATGCTTCCGACATAGGAACCCTCCTCCCGTCTCAATCCAATAAAAAAGCTGTCCCCAAAAACGTGAACCACGCCTTTGTGGGACAGCTCCTTGCATTCAGCTGCAAATTCATATCAATTAGTAACTGTTCAGCCAGGAGCTTTCTGCTCCCTTCGCCGGATAATGACTGTCAATTAACGGAAAACAGAATCTTTCCATAGCTCGGAAACGGCCACAGGTCCTCCGGCATCAGCATCTCCGCTTCATCGACATGCTTGCGCAGATGTTCCATCTTCGGAAGGACATCATCCCTGACAGCCACAGAGGTCTTTTGGATATTGTCGTATTCCTTCAGGCCTTCCAGCGCTTTCTCCAGATCCTTCACACGCTCCAGAATATAATCGGTCAGTTCCGAAAGACGCTCCATCGTAGAGATCTCATAATTGCACTTCACACGGTCTGAAGCCGCTCTCATCTTTGAGATCGTCCCCGCCAGATGTGCCAGATACCCTTCGATCGCCGGCAGATAGTTCTTACGTGCCATATCCACCATAGTATGGCCTTCTATATTGACCGTCTTGCAATAGTTTTCCAGCATGATTTCACACCTGGAATAAATCTCCGTCGCTGTAAACACTTTATGCCTGATCAGCATATCCATGTTCTTCTGATCCAGCAGATGCGGCATGGCGTCCGCTGTCGTTTTCAGATTTGACAGCCCCCTGACCTTTGTCGCTTCTTCCACCCATTCGTCGCCATATCCATTTCCGTTGAACAGGATCCTCTCATGCTTCCGGATCACCTCACGGATCAGATGATGCAGCTCCTGCTCAAAGTCCTCCGCTCCTTCCAGACGGTCCGCGTACTGCTTCAGACTTTCCGCCACAGCTGCGTTCAGCATGATATTGCAGCAGGCAATGCTGTTGGAGGAGCCAAGTGAACGGAATTCAAACTTATTGCCGGTAAACGCAAACGGCGAGGTACGGTTCCTGTCCGTGTTGTCCCTCGAGAAACGAGGCAGCGCATGCACACCCAGCTTCATCGTCACCTTCTGCGCTGCCTCATAGGGTACATCATTCTTGATCGCCTCCAGAATGGCCGTCAGCTCATCCCCCAGAAACACTGAGATAATCGCAGGAGGCGCCTCGTTGGCGCCCAGGCGATGATCATTCCCCGCTGTGGCCACGGACAGGCGCAAAAGATCCTGATAATCATCCACAGCCTGAATCACCGCGCAAAGAAACAGCAGAAACTGCGCATTCTCATATGGCGTTTCTCCCGGCGAAAGCAGATTAAAGCCCTCGTCCGTCGCCATTGACCAGTTGTTGTGTTTCCCGGAGCCATTCACGCCCGCAAACGGCTTCTCATGGAGCAGGCAGGCAAGGCCGTGTTTTCCTGCCACCTTCCGCATGATCTCCATCGTCAGCTGATTCTTGTCCGTAGCCACATTCGTGGTGGAAAAGATCGGGGCCAGCTCATGCTGGGCAGGAGCTACTTCATTGTGCTCCGTCTTGGCAAGGATCCCCAGCTTCCACAGCTCCTGGTTCAGATCCTCCATAAATGCGATGACCCTTGGCTTGATTGCGCCGAAGTAATGATCATCCAGCTCCTGTCCCTTGGGCGGCATCGCGCCGAAAAGCGTTCTCCCGGTATACACCAGATCCGGTCGCTTCTCGAATACCTCCTTGTCGATCAGGAAATATTCCTGCTCCGGGCCGACAGACGTCCGCACATTCCTGACGTCCTTTCCGAACAGTTTCAGGATGCGTTTCGCCTGACGGTTCAATGCCTGCATGGAGCGAAGCAAAGGAGTCTTCTTGTCCAGCGCGTCGCCCGCATAGGAGCAGAATGCAGTCGGGATACACAGGGTATGATCCTTGATGAAGGCATAGGAAGTCGGATCCCAGGCCGTATATCCACGCGCTTCAAAGGTCGCCCTCAGACCGCCCGACGGGAATGACGAAGCGTCAGGTTCCCCCTTGATCAGCTCCTTCCCCCTGAATTCCATGATCACGCCGCCATCCGGAGACGGCGTAATAAAGCTGTCATGCTTTTCCGCGGTAATGCCTGTCAGAGGCTGAAACCAGTGGGTGAAATGAGTTGCCCCATGTTCTACCGCCCAGTCACGCATATGCGCGGCAACCGCATCCGCGATATCCTCCTGGAGATCCGTATTTTCATCAATCGTTTTTCTCAATGACCGGTACACATCCTCCGGAAGCCTTGCCCGCATCTGACGGTCATCAAATACCAGGCTGCCGAACGTCTTTGGTACATCCAGATTTGTACATGTTCCCATATTCAACCTCCTCATAATCGCTGCATGGTAAGGATCTGGGCGATGCTTCGCATCCTGAATCGCCCGATGCCACTTAATCTACACTTTCATACGCCCTCAGCAGCAAGTGCTTCGGGCTGTCCTGGTTACAAGTCACGCCCCCGCCATGCGCCGGCATTCCACACAAAATCATAGCTCACACCCCGCTGGTTCCGTAATTTGCCAGCACCCTTGCCGACGGGTCCGACACATTGCAGCCTTCCCAGTTTTTGTTCGGCATCCAGAAATCCGCCACCATCCCGGACAGCCCCGGATAATGCTTCTCAAAAATATCCCGGTACAGGAGACTTTCTTTCGTAAAGGGCCTTGCATGTTCATATCTGCGGATGCCTGATTCAAATGCTTCATCGGAATATATTTTTTCCGCATACGCCGCAATCTCATCTTTCAGAGAATGGCCCACTGCATCCGAAAAAGCAGCCTTTTCCCTCCACAGGATCGAATCCGGAATCAAACCATCTTTCTCAAAGGCATGCCGGAGCAGATATTTGCCCTTCCCATAACGGTTCAGCTTCTTCTCCGGATCGATGGACATGCAGTACCTTACAAAATCCAGGTCCCCGAATGGAACCCTTGCTTCCAGAGAATGGACGCTGATGCACCGGTCTGCCCGCAGCACGTCATACATGTGGATCTCCCGTATCCTCTTTTGTGCCTCCTTCTGGAATTCTTCCGCGGAAGGCGCAAAATCCGTATACTTGTATCCGAATATCTCATCGGATACCTCTCCGGTCAGGATCACGCGGATATCCGACTGTTCGTGAATCGCCTTGCATACCAGATACATTCCGACAGAAGCCCGTATCGTGGTGATATCATAGGTGCCAAGCGCTTTGATCACCGGGTCCAGTGCTGCAAGCACATCCTCTTTTGTGATCACCACCTCATGGTGACTGGAATGAATAAACTCTGCCACCTGCCTGGCATATTTCAGGTCGATCGCATCCAGATCCATACCGATCGCCCATGTTTCAAGCGGCTGATCCGACATCCTCGCCGCAATCCCGCACACAAGCGAAGAATCAAGCCCGCCGGACAAAAGAAAGCCGACAGGAGTATCCGAGTCCAGCCTTTTCCTGACTCCTTCCACAAGCAGATCATGAATCTTCCCCGCAGTCTCTTCCATGCCATCAGGATTGTATGCGTCCACCGCGGACATATCCCGATAGCAGACAAATTCACCATCCTTGAAGTAATGACCAGGCGGAAACGGACGGACATCCCGGACGAGAGAAAGAAGATTCTTTGGCTCTGAGGCAAACACATAGGTTCCGTCCGCACAAATTCCATAATATAAAGGGCGGATCCCGATCGGATCCCGGGCAGCAATCCACGTATTCTGTATCCTGTCATAAAGGATCAGTGCGAATTCCGCATCCAGCAGCCCGAACATATCCGTACCGTACTCTTTATATAATGCCGGCAGGATTTCACAGTCTGAATTGCTGATAAAACGATATCCCTTCCGAGACAGCTCCTCTTTTACCGGCCGGAATCCATAGATCTCCCCGTTGCACACAAGCGCAGTCTCAAAGTCATCCGGTACCACGTATTCTCCGTCTGCCCCTGCCAGTTCAGATACACGGCAGGCGGCATGCTTCCGGCAGACAAAAGGCTGCATTCCCTCCTCCGTAATCCCCATAATCGACAGCCTGTTGAACCCGAGCCACCCATTATGGGTATCCACCAGCCTGGTATCATCCGGGCCTCTTGAGGTTGTCTGCAAAAGCGCCTCACGCAGAGCCGATCCATTGCCGTCTCTGCCGCAATAGCCCAAAATCGAACACACAGTACACCTCCCCCTTTTCCATGCCATTGATTCCATGCAAAACAAAAAAGACAAAGGACGTCTCGGAACATTCCTAAGACGCCTTTGTCTTTCTGGAACATGATACTAGCACTTATTCTGAAAATGTCAAGGATTTTCTTTCATGAATCAGTTTCGATGTAAACCACACGGAACACTTAGCCTACGAATCCCAAGGCGATTACACCAGTTTTTCCTACCTGTATCGCCTTGATCTGTTGCTGTTTAAGTTCCGGGGCTCACATTTTCCCAAAAAAGGGCGCACTTCACCCTTTAGGCTGAATCTGCATCCCTTGCTAACCCTTTTGCTTATGCGTATAAGCGAGCAAGTCCGGTGGTTTGACCTTGTTCAACCTTTGACTTTGCCATTCCGAGATATACAATAAATATTGTCAAGATGAACATGTTCATTTTTTCCAACCCACGGATTGTATGACGCTCGAACTGATAATCCCGGTCAATTCTTCCGTTGATTCGTTCAACGCCTGTGCGCATCTTATATAATCTCTCCCATTTTTTGCTGTCACGCGCTACAGGGTTAAATATACGTGGGTCTGTACTGCATTTTATCCGGAAAATGCGATTGTCATCGTACTTTGGATGGAATCCATACCGCAGACTGTCGCTTGATTTGTCGTATCCCTTGTAGGCAAGCTTTATCTGTTCGCCTTTATCTGGGACATAGAATACGTCGCCTTTGTAATTGTATACCAATTGAGTGTTTTTGTACTGATGTGTCTCTTCTCCGTCCTTCCATTTGTTGCAAATATCTATAATAGGGACGATGCCTTTCTCTTTTAGCATTGTAAGGATTGGGCTGCCGTCATACCCTTTATCGCCCATAAAATATTGGCAGGTATCAAGATGTTCCGGATGTTTCTCCTCCATCGTATTGATCAGGTTCTTGCATTCTGTCTGTTCACTGTTTGATGCTTTTGTTACTTCAAATGCCACTGGCATCTCATATGTGGCATCTGCGATCAAATGAAGCCGGAATCCGAACCATTTCATGGTCTTAGTCACGACTTCTCCGGAACGCGTAGTACAGGTGTAGGTTTTCCTGCACCAGTCAGCATCATGCTCACCCCGGCGGCCATCTTGTGTTGCGGGCTTTCTGGCAAAAGATTGTATCGCTTTTCCATCAATCATCAGGAAAGTCCCAAAGCCATCAAGATTATCATACATATATTGAACAAGTTTCTCGAATATTCCTTTTAGAAGATCTTTACAGCTCTCGAGATTCTTGAGAAATTTGGAAAAAGAGCTCTTTGACGGGGCATAAAACGCTTTCCATGTCCCGTCCGGCTGCCGTCGTCCAACGGCTTTCAAGCCGCAAACTGCACGTAGCTGCTTGTTACGCCGCAACTCCCGGAGAAGCTGTTCCACGGTTTCGTGGTTAAATAGGAAGCTTGCCAGGAACGCATTCCACATGCCAATCACCGGCCAATCGTTCCTGCCATTGCCTCGGATCTGATTCAGCTTTTGGATAAGTTCTTCATCCGGTAAAGCTGCAAGAACTCTCTGGAGACGTTCAAGATCACCAAGTTCATCAAAATCATTGTCGCTAAACAGATTTAATTGTGGTATAATTTTCATAGAGAAGATCCTT
>CAMJIC010000014.1 GCA_946405675.1 uncultured Clostridia bacterium | reverse complement strand
AGATCGGTATCCGGCTGGCAATTGCAGGAATCGTGGTTTATATGCTGGTGCCTGTGACCCTCAGGATCACCAGGCTTGCGGACAAGCCCTATGAGGAGGCAGTGAACCAGAGCCTGCAGCAGTCCCAGGAGATTGAGGACGCGTTCCGCTACAATGAAAGCGGTATCGTGATGCCGGGGATGAGCGGCACAGCCGTGCAGGGAACCGCATCTGCGGGCGGTAACGCCCGGGAAACCGAAGATGCGGCCGGATCGGCTGCGCTGCAGACCGAAGCAATGACGCAGCCGCAGACAGAAACCAAGGCTGATGCAAAGACCCCGGCAAAGTCAGAGGATACGGTGAAAATCTCTGACAAAAAGCCGAAGAGAAAGAAGCCCTGGTACGAGCAGGCGTGGAATTACATCACCGGCGGCGCTGCCACTGTCGTGGATGAAGCATCGAAAGTCACCGGAAAGGCTGTGGATGCAGCAACTGCAGCGACCCGTGAGCTCTCAGACAAAGCATCCAAGGCACTCGACAGAGTGATCGAAGCAGGAGAACAGGCAAAGGCCATGGCCGAGATGGTGCCTCAGGTTCCGCAGATGGCGGCAGACATGCTGAACAGCCTGATCGATGCCTTCGTCTTGATGATCGTGACAACCTGTGTCCTCCCCATCGCAGTCCTGATCGGGCTGCTCTGGGTCATGAATCAGATTTTCAACATTGATTATGACTGGAGAAAGCTGAGGCTGTGAGGAGGGGGCACACCCACAGGCCGGCCCGCTGGCGGAGGCGTGACTTGCTGCTGCAGGTCACGCCCGCAGAAACTTTTTTTACAATTGCACTTTATTTAAAAAGCATTTTCGAGTAGAATAGTCCCTGCTTGCGTATCCCCGGGAATTTCGGTGGGAGACAGAATGATGAATCCAGGGGAGAAGATACGGCAGGCAGAAACTATTGATCGTGAAAAATAGAAGCGAAAGAGAGGTATTTTTTCAAATGGGTATTATTTCTGTTATCCTGGGTGTGCTGCTGGTGATCGGCGGCTTTTCATTGATGTTTACTCCCCTTGCCACTTTTCTGGCAACCGGATACATCCTTGGAATCCTGCTGCTTGTATACGGAATTGCCGGAATCATCCGCTGCATCAGCCATAAGGCTGACGCACTGGAATGGATCCTGAACATCCTTGCGGTCATCGTTGGTCTGATCGCCCTTTTCAGACCCGGCAGCACGCTTGTGTTTGACAGCCTGATCCTTGTTATCATCGCATGCTGGTTCCTTGTACAGGGTGTTGTCCAGATCGTGCTTGCATTCAAGGAGAAGTCCTCGAACCCGAACTGGTTCTGGGGACTGATCGTCGGCATCCTGGCCGTGATCGTCGGCATCATCTGCTGCGTGAACCCGATGGTAACCGCACTGACAGCCGGCATCCTGATCGGCCTTCTGTTCATCGAAGGCGGCATCAGCCTGATCGCGCTTGGAATGGCGTTCGGATCTGACGCTGACGGAGAATAATGGACTAGAGCAAAATGAATCCCCCGGCATGGGCGGGGATCGTAAGACAGTTTTATATTTTTTTCAGGGACGGCATGGCTATCGGGTCATGCCGTTTCCTGTTTCATCAGTTCATCAAAACTGTCTTATGAGAATCGCCCACATGGCCGGGAGATTTTTCAATGAATAACGCCCGCGCAATCCACGGGCGTTATTCTGTTGTTCTGCGCATGAATTCTCTGGTGATATGCTTCGCCGGGACGCTACAGGGGAAAGGGATACCGCAGCTTTTTCAGCTGCGCCTGCACGCCCTCCGGCGTGAGCGGCTTGAGCATATATCCGCTGGCGCCGGTACCCCAGGCATCAAGGGCATAATCACTGTAAGCGGTAAGATACACGACATTCGTGTGCGGGTTGATCTCCAGCAGCGTGCGGCAGACCTCCAGCCCGCTCAGCTTCCCCATCTCAATGTCCAGGAAAGCCAGTGCGACGCGGTTCGCCTTCGCGTATTCGATGGCCTTCGCCGGCCGGGTAAATCCGGTGACCAAAGCATGCGGCATCGCCGCTTTCAGAACGGGAAGTCCGCCGGTCAGGATGACCTTCCGGTCGTCCACCATGATGACATTGGGGGATTCATCGCTCTTTGTCGCAACCGAAAGCAGAGACTCCGTGTCCACATTCAGGCACCTTGAGATGTGGATGATCATCGCCGTATCCGGCAGCCGGCTGCCGTTCTCCCACCGTGCAACCGTGGGACGGGATACACCTATGCGCTCCGCCATCTCATTCTGGGAAAGCCCCTTTTCCATTCTCAGCCTTTTCAGGATTTGCGCAAATGCTATGCTCATCTTTCAGTCCCTCCCATCAATTTCATTATACATGTGTTACTTGCAGCCGGGCAAGCGAGGTTTACAGGTCACGTCCCTGCCAGCGGTCCGGCCGGTGGGTGTACCCTGTAACAAGAGAGGCGATTTGCAAAAATCATATGGATTTTAAACGATTTTCTGAGTAAAATAGTATTTGATTGTTTTTTCAGGACATGATCCATTTCAGATCCTTCTGAGGCCGGAAGAGCCGAACCTGCAGGAGGTATGATGCAGCAGATTCATGGACAATCGCGAAAAGGAGGGCGACAATGTTATGACAAAGGAACAACTGACAACCCAGAACCCGGAGAGTGTGCGCCTGCTGAAGTACAGGAGCTCGCTCATGGCAAGCGGAGGCGCGATGGTGCTCTTTGCCCTGTGGACGGTGCTTCGGTCCATCGTCGAGATCGATAACGAACTCAGTACCCGGGCAGATACCAAGGCGCTGATGCCGATCGTTTCTGTGCTGATGACTGTGAGCCTCATTGACCTGGTTCTCAAGCTCTATGTCGGCCTGTCCGCAAGGCGGGAAGCTCTGGGCAGGAATAAGAAGAAGAGGCCGTACCTTGTTCTTGGGATCATTATTGCCGCTTTATCCGTGGTCTGGGTGATATACATACTGTTTGAATTTCCGGGTGCCTGCAGGCTGTATGGCCCGGTCTACCCAATCGTTACCCTGGCAGTGGAAGCGACCGCTTTGTATGCCGCACTGGATCTGGTATTCTCAGCGAAGAAGGTGAGACAGATTGAAGAAGAGATGGGGAGGGATTGACAGATGCAATTGGATTTTCATTATTACGCGACCTACTGTGCCGCTTACCTGGCAGGGTATTCTCATGAAGAGAGCCTGAAGGTCTGCTACAGCGCCCAGTTTCCGGATAACTGTACCCGGACCTTCCTTGCCGGGGTGAAGGCACCGGTCTCGGCAGCCACGACACAGACGGCGATTGAGATGGCCGATGCGAATACGGATCCCATCGGGCTGCAGGACATTACCCGCATATGGGCATCCTTCCATTTCCTTCCCTATGACCTGAACGCGGATGTAAAGAAGGGCGGGAACCGCTATAAGGACAAGTACCGCCTGATCTGCAATCCGAACGGAGAGCTGCTCAAAGAGACGGTCAATCTGGTCAGGGGGAAAAGCCTTGAGGGCGTCGGCATGGCGATGCATATCCTTGCTGATACCTGGGCGCACAGGTACTTCGCGGGAACCCCCTCGGTGGTGATCAACAACACCAACAGCTTCTTCTATGAGATTCTGGAAGAGAACGGGGAGTGGACGGAGCGGCCCGTGAATTTCAAGCATACGCCCGGAGAGAGCATCGAGAAGTGCAGCTACATCAATAGCCTGGGGGCGGACAGTGAGTCCTTCATCATGAACCTGGGGCACGGACGGGCAGGGCATCTTCCGGACTACAGCTTCATCCGGTATAAGTTCATGCCGGCATGGAATGACAATCATTTCATCTACAAAGATAATCCGGATGATTATTATCATGCATTCTGCCAGATGATCTATGCCATGAAGAATCTGCGCGGGGAAGGCGGAGCCTTTGAAACCGGTGTATATGCCTTTGAAACCGCGGCGCCCTATGAGAAGGAGATCCGCGCGATCATAGAGAAACGGCAATTAGATGCCTGCGCTGACTGGAAGGCATTCGGAGAGAAGCTGTCAGGACAGGAGATCCCTGAGTTCAGTGTGGACGCTTTCCGCAGCGAATACGAGAGCGCCCCGGCTGAGAAGAAGGATGATACCGGCCTTGGACGGTTTACCCTGGCTGCGCTTGCGCATAAGAGCATGGTGACAAACAGGATCTACAAATCAGGAAGCATGCTGGCAGGATACTCGCTGGATTATGATGGCAAGGATGTAGGCATCAAGGATTACCTGAAGCTTTTGAGATTCAGAAAGAGAGGAAACCGGACATGAACAAAATGAGCAGGATCAAAAACCTGATTATCGCCGCGGTAATGATCGTGTTTGCAGGTGTGATGCTTGCATGGCCGCAGTTCGGAACGCCTATGATCATGTTGGTCGTCGGTCTTTATCTTCTTTTCTACGGGATCTATTCACTGATTTTCTATTTTACGATGGCCATCCACATGGTAGACGGAAAGCGTGTATTCTACCGGGGCATACTCCTTCTGGATCTGGGCGTGTTCATGCTGTCGGCCTACAGAGGGTCGGAGCGCCTGGTCTTCCTGTACCTGATGCTGATGCTGGCCGCTTCGGGAGCGATCGACCTGGTCAGAGCCCTCGATTTCAGGAAGCAGGGCGCGTCATGGAAGTTCAGGGCAGTCATGGGAGTGGTCTGCATCCTGCTCCTGATCTCTGCTTTCATCTACCGGAAGGAACCGACCACCCTGACTTATATGTACTGCATCGGAATGTTCGTTTCCGCCATCAACCGGGTCGTATCCGCGTTCAGGACAACCGCAATCGTCTATATTCCTTAAGTATTATAAGCGCGTAAAATCATAAGCGCGCAAAAAAACGGAGGCGTCGAAGATTCTTCTGACGCTTCCGTTGTTTATCATATACCGGCCTGAACAGGTGCCGGCAACAGGTTACGCTGCCGCCGATCTGACAGTTGGCGGCAGTATGGTTTCTGCCGCCTCACTATGTAACCGGATTTCGCACCGTATCATCGGAGAAAAAGACAGGCAGGATGAGCAGTAATTTCTGCGCAGATCCTTAGCCTGGGATCGTCACCTGAATGACCGTCCCGCCTTCTGCGCGGGGCATGATGGTGATGTTCCCGCCGCACATCATCTTCAGCCGCTGCCGTATATTGTCCAGAGCGATATGCGGATCGTCGTCCGCGGAAGCCCTGGAACCAGGGCTGTCGTCCGCGGGAGTTCTGAAACCGGAGCCATTATCCTCCACGATGATCTCCCAGCCGGAATCCGTCTCCTTTGTGCGGACAGTGATCTGCAGCGGATCCGGGCGGTCAGGATCCATTCCATGCTTGACGGCGTTTTCCACGATGGGCTGCAGGATCAGCGGCGGCACGCGGAAATGGGTGTGCGGCGTGTCGAATTCGACAAGGAGGCTGTCCTCATACATCGCCTCTTCCACAGCGAGGTACGCGCGGGCGTGGGCGATTTCCTCGGAAAACGGGATAGTATGGTCGCTGGCGATCGCCGAAAAATTCTTCCGGAGATAGGTGGTGAAATTCAGCATGACCTTCTGCGCTTTTTCCGGGCTGATCCCGCAGAGGCTGTAGAGCGCCATCATGGTATTGAAGATAAAGTGAGGCCGCATCTGCAGCACCGTGATGCGGGCACGCTGCGCGGCAATCTCCTGGCTTTGACGCAGATACTGGTCCACCTGATCCATCAGGATGATGGCGAACATCGAAAAAGTGGAGATGACAAGCCCGACGTAGAAGAACATGGGAATGTAAAGAAACGTATGGACTACCATGGCGGCTGACAGAGGCAACAGGTAAATCAGGAATATGCGGAAATATTTCCCTGATATAAGGCGCCGCCTTCGGATCACGCCTGCGAGGTTGAGGAGCATCATCACATCCATAGGCGCGATCGCCAGCGGATACCAGGGGCCGCGGCTGAACATCCCGTCCTGCGCGGCATAGTAAAAATGGTGTGTGAACTGGTTGACTCCAAGCAGCACGAAATAGGTGATCCACAGCAGGAGATTCGCATGGATGAGGCGGCTTGCCTGCCAGCGTTCCCCGCAGCAGTGCAGCAGGAAAAACGGGAAAAAGAACATCGGAAACGAGTTCAGCACGGATTCAAGGTACCAGACCACGGCTTTCACCCGGGGGATGCCCGGGGAACGGTAGATGATCAGGTCAATCGTGGTGATGGTAATCAGCAGAGTCAGAGCCGTAAAGAGAAAGAGGAAGAAGCGCCTGTTCCACCGTTCGATTCCCGGAATGGTGCCTGCAAGCACCATTCCCATCACCGTCAGCATCAGCATGATGCCGGCTAAGAAGTAAGAAAGATGATCTATCCACATGTTTATCTGCTTAAGCCTCCTGTATAAAGCGGATACCGCAGGTGCGCAAGCTGCTGCCTCACACTCTCCGGTGTGACCGGTTTGAGCAGAAAGCCGCATGCTTCGGTGTCCCACGCATCTAAAGCATACTCGTTGTATGCAGTCAGAAAGACAACATTTGTGTGAGGATGGATCTGAAGCAGAGTGCGGCAAAGCTCCAGCCCGCTGGTTTTCCCCATCTCAATGTCCAGGAAGGCCAGTGCGATCCGGTTCTTCCTGGCGTATTCAATGGCTTCTGAAGGCCGTGTAAAACCGACAATGGAAGCATGGGGGATCGTCTTCTCGAGGACGGGAAGGCTGGCTGAGAGGATGGCCTTCATATCGTCCACGATAATGATGTTCGGAACGTCGTCGCTTTCCGCCGCGGCATAGAGCAGCGTATTGATATCCACGTCAAGATGCCGGGCAAGCCGGGAGATCATCATGACATCCGGAAGACGGCTGCCGTTCTCCCACCGGGCAATCGTGGACTGGGAGACAAACATCTGCTCCGCAAGCTGCGCCTGGGAAATGTTTTTTTCCGTCCTGAGCTGTTTCAGTTTTTCCGCAAACATGGTATGCATCTCTGTTTCCCCCGGGGTTATGATTTGTAACCAGGATACCGTCTCAATGAGATTTGCTGTTAAGGACATTAAGGACATCCGATTGGATTCACACTGCCACCCATCCTTATGCTATATCCATCATAACAAGTCCTGAAAAAAAGAAAAGAAAAAGAGAACAGAAGCGGATGAAAAAAGAGAATGAAAAAAGAGAATGAAGAAAGAGAATAAAAAAAGATGAAAAAGAAGCATGACATTCTGGAACACCCCCTTGTTTGAAAGGGTTGGTTTGAGTGACGATAATATAGTATGCCTGTATATCATCGCAGGCAATTCGGGATGCGAGGCATCCGCCCGATGCTTTACTGTTCAGAACCTGTTCCAAACTGTTCCAAACAGCGAAGGAACAGGGAAGGCAGAATAAAAAACAGAAATGGAAGGGATAATCCATGTACAGACCGAAACTGAGAATCATCGGAGGGATCGCGCTGCTGGTCGCGCTTGGCTTGCTGTACGGCTGGCTGCTTCTGGTGATCAACACTGCTGTGAACGGGTCTTATGATCTGAATGAGCAAGTGGCGAAGATGAAGGCGATCAACAACTCTGTGGGGGGCATCATCGACCTCACCACCTATGTCGAAGACCGGGAGCTGTCGAAGTACTCGCAGAGAGTCGCGCTTTCCGCCGTTGCTGCCAAAGGGCTGGTTCAGAATGAATGGGATGGAAAGAGCATGTACTACAGTGAGGGTGTCATTGTAAGTGTCTCTGATGGGAAGTTCCAGTATCCTGCGGACTATCCGGAGGAGAAAAAGATCGATGCCGCCGTCATTACCGACCCCTATGGCAGGGTGATTGTCCCGGTGGAGGACACCGGGAAAGGTGCCGAGGATGCCTGGATCGTGGAGTATTATAAGCTAGAAGGCAACGTCTATTATGTGGAATGCGTGCTGCAGTCTGCCCTCGAGGAGAAGGCCAGGCTCAACTTTGACGCTCCCGCCTGGCTCGAAGGAATCGAGGGCGCGTTCGGGATCAAGGTCATGCTGATCTCCCATGAGCCGGATCTGAGCGGCAATTATGCCGTGCTGTACAAATCAAAAGCTCTGCCGGAAGAGTTCGCTACGGCCAGGGACTGTGGAATTACGGATGAGATGCTGGAAGCGGTGCCGGACGATGTCGGGTATGTGAGCGCGGCGAAGCTGCTGGAGTCATCTGATTTAGTGGAATTGGAGGGAGCTTACTATCAGGCTTATCTTCAGTCCGTGAAAGGTTCAGAGCTTTCAGGGCGGATGGTGTACATGGTATATCTGATCCCGCGGGATATATTCATCAATATGACATTGGAGCAGACTGTAGTCGTGCTGGCTGCGTTTTTGATCCTTGCAATTTCGCTTTCGGTCTGGTTCTTCTCCCTGTTCAGGCTGATCAGGCGTTACAGGTTGGATGAAGACCAGGTGCAGCAGCTGCAAACAAAGAGGACGGTGGGAAAGGCATTTACTGTCGTTTTAATGGGCTGTATTGTGATCTTTATCTTGTCGGCCCTGTTCCTCTCCCTCCTCCGGCTTTTCGGGATCTGCAACGATGTGAAAAAGTCCCTGAACGTTCTGGAGAAGAGAATTGAAGAATGCAAGGACCAGGAGAAGACAACGGTGACCGAGCTGAAGGAGACCTATGTGTCCTATGCGGAGCGGATTGCCGGGATCCTGAAGGAAAGGCCGGAGATGATGACGCAGGAGAACCTGCAGTCCTTCACTGACATGATCGGAGCAGACTATATCATGGTCTATGATGATGAAGGGAAGGAATTGATCACCAACGCCAGGTACGTGAACATGGAGCTTGGCAAAAAACCTGAGTCCACCACGTACGAGTTCAGGCGTCTGCTGAAGGGGATCCCTTCGGTGGTGCATGATGTGCAGACCGATGATGAGACAGGGCTGAAGAATGCGATGATCGGTGTCAGCCTGGAGGTTCCGGGGGAACCGGGCACGTATGGGGCGCTTCTGGTGGCAGTGCCGCCGAAGAATCTGAAGCCTGAGCGGCTTGAGACGATCGATGATGTCCTGGCCAGCCTTGTGTCACCCGGAGCGATCGCGTTCTCTGTGGATCCGGAAAGCCAGGTGATTCAAAATGCAAGTGATCCTGGCCTGAAGGGAAGGAACGCGGTGTCCATGGATATGACTCCGGCCTCCATCGTAGACAGCTACCGGGATTTCTTCAAATTCAACAATACCGCATGCTACGGGGAGAGCAAGGACATCGGCGGCTTCCTGTATTTCTATGCGGCGGAGCAGCCTCATATCTACAAGAACATCCTGCCCTATGCGGGCATAACGACTGCGACGGCTTTCGTGCTCGTTAGCGTCCTCATCGGCTTTATGATGATTGGTTACAGGAAGGGACTTGAGCACTGGTCGAAAATAGGAGATGAACTGATCGAGATCGTTGATGATGAGAAAAACGCGGATGATGATGTCGGCATGAAGGTGGATCCCAGGAAACGGTGGAAGATCAACCTTTCCAGGCTTGACCTGAACTCGCCGATGCGCAATGCGTCCACGACGCTGGAGATCCTGCTGGTTGGCACCATTGTCGGGATTGGGTGCTGGTACCACTTTTATGGAGAGAGCAGCAGCGGTTCCCTTCTGAGCTTCGTGATGAATGGCCAGTGGACGAAGGGAATGAACCTGTTTTCCTTCACCAGTATCCTGATCCTGTTTGCCGAGGTCCTGATCACGGTAGCGATCCTGAAGCTCCTGGTCCGCATCATCTGTTCCACGATGGGGCAGAAGGGTGAGACATTCGGCCGGCTTGCGCTGAACCTTCTCACCTATGCCGGGATGATCTTCTTCGTTTACATGGCTCTGTATAATCTGGGCATTAACCTGGGTGCCCTGGTTGCATCCCTCTCCCTTCCGGCGTTTGCCCTTTCTCTTGGCGCAAAGGACCTGATCACGGATATCGTGGCGGGCATATCCATTGTGTTCGACGGGGAATTCAAGGTGGGAGACATTGTTGATATCGGCGGCTACAGGGGAACGGTCCTTGAGATCGGCGTCCGCACGACCAAGCTTCTGGGCGCCGGCAACAATATCAAGATCATTTCCAACCGGGACATCAAGAATGTCATCAACATGTCGAGGAAGACCTCGTACTGCGGACTGGATGTGAAGGTGTCCATGACGGCCTACAAGCTGAAGGACGTGGAAGATATGCTGAAGGAAGAGCTGCCGAAGCTTGAGGGGCAGATTACGGGTGTCATCAGCGGTCCTTACTACAGGGGCGTGAAGGATATCGTAGGCGAGGGTGTGATTCTGTCCATCTCAGTGGAATGCGAGGAAGCAAGCGTCAGCAGGGTGAGGAGAGCATTGAACCACGCCATACAGGATATCCTGGACTCGCACGGGGTTAAAGTAAGTAAGTAAGTATTCTGGGTTGTAGTCAACTTTTATTCGGAAGTCAGATCCCTTCCGGACGAGGAGGATCCGTCCCTTTCGGACGAGGAGGATTAGGCACTTCCGGATCAGGAAGAACCAGCCGGTTTTTTCGGAACTGTCAGAGCAACGCTTCAGAAAAGAATGGAGGGAGTAATTATGGGGCGAATCTCTAAATTTGAAAGGACGAGCGCAAATGACATCAGATACCGGGGACCCTTGTCCTACCGGCACCTGACCATCATGGGCTGGCTGTGCATTTCGTGTAAGGTTCTTGACGTTCTGACCTCGCTTGGAATCAGCCTGGATCCGAATCAGCCCGACTGGTTTTACGCGCTTCATAATGTGACAGGCGTGCTCGGGTACTTCGCGCTTCCCCTTTTCCTGCTGGCAAACTTTGCCATCATTCTGGATAAGAAGAAGACATACAAGCAGCAGCTGATGAAGTACGGCGGGCTGTCCCTGGCGGTTGTCGTGATCTTTGTGATCCTGAAGGAGCATAACCTGGTGGGCGTCTACACGGCGGCTCTGGGAGACAGGGCACAGGCCAACAAGCTGATCACGGACGCGCTTTGGGAATCAGCAGTTTCCGGCTCACTGATCTTCAACCTGTTTATCGACCTGTTTTTGTGTACGCTGTTCATGTTCTTCCTGGAATATGTCCCGCAGAATCATTTTCAGGGGAAGAAGCTCCGCCTGTTCCGGGCGATGGCGCTGATCCCTGTCCTGTATGAGGTCGGGGCGCTTGCGGTGAGGATCCGGATCGCGCTGGTGGATGAGAAGCCTCCGTATCTGATCTATCCGTTCCTGACAACCAAGCCGTTCATGAGCTTTATCCTGTTTATTATCCTGGCGCTGCATATCAAGCTGGAGGGGGTCAGGTTCGAGAAGAATGGGAAAACGGAGGCTGAGTTTGAGGCGTATACGCAGACAAATGCGCATTCGTTGCGGTTCTCTATCTTTACCTCGATCATGATTGCGGTCACAAGCGTGCTGGACTTTGTGATCTATACATACAGCATCACACTCCTGAGCTATCTGGGAGCGGGCATTGACCTGAACGCGGAGTTTACTGCAGAGACCGAACAGAAGCTGTATGGCATGCTTCCCCTGGCGGAAAAGGTCGTCGGGGCCTGGAAGATCGGCACCCACTGGCCCATGCTTTTGCTGATCCCGGTCGTCCTGCTGTTCTCATACACGAGAAGGTGCAAGAATAACAAGATCGATACCCTCATACCGGCCGGCGGAGTGCTGCTGGCCCTGCTAGTGGGGATTGAAGGGGTGCACCAGGGAATCGTCATGAACCTTCCGATCCTGGTTAACAAGATCAATGAGATGGCGCAAAGCCTTATGAAGTACAATGAGATGGCGCAAAGCCTCATGAAGTAATAAGCAAGTAATAAGCGCATGATGGTCCGGATCGCCGGAAGCACCTGGTGTAAAAGGATAATGGAAGAGGAAACGGGCACTTCCGGATGCGAAGTATCACCCGATGCGAAGCTGATCCAAACAGGTTCGGATCAGTTTCGAGAGAAATGTGAATCAAGAGGAGGGAAACAGAATGGAGACAAATACGACTGGTACGAATACAGTTGGAATCGATGTTGTTTCGCTGGATGAGTCAGGGAATGGCGGCGCCCGGAAGCGGGCGAATATGCCTGCGTACCTGGATAAGGCGCCGGCGACGATCCTGACGCTCATCAAGGTGGTTCAGGGACTGGGGGAGATATGCATCGCCATATTGTGCGCCGTTGTGGTTAATACGGTGGTGTCCGCCATCAATCAGACCATGCAGCAGGAGTCGATTGTCGCTGATATCAAGACGATGATTGCGCAGCTTCTGAACGCAGCCAAGGTTCCGGCATCGAACATCGCTCAGGTGCTGGATGCCATTCCATCTCAGATCAACTTTACGGTCGACGGCGCGATGGCGTTCTATGTGTTTATGGCATTCCTGCCCTTTGCCCTGCTCGCTGCCATCGAGGCAGTCGCGGCAGTCAGGCTTAGGATCGGGAAGGGCGGAACCACCACGATGGGTGTGCTTCACAGGATCTATTTCGCGGTGGAGCTGATCAAGGTTCTGATGGCTGCCATCATGGCGCTCACGATGACATTTTTTACGATCATGAGCATGGGATTTACCGCAGGGACGATCGTGTCGGTGATTTACATCAGCCTGGGAATCTTCTATATCATCATCCGTATTCCGCATGTCATCTACCACCGGGAGATCGCCAGGGTGATGGGCGAGATCGGCTATGAGCTGGGAACCGGCATGCGCGCGAAGATCAGGGCGTCCCGCCTTAGGACAGCCTGCATCATCCTGATTGTTTTCAGCGTCCTGGGGGCCATCGTATCGGTGGGTTCCGCGGCAGAATCCGGATCAAACGGAGCGGTTCCGGCGGCGCTGGCCGTTTCCCTGATTGCGCTCCTGAAGTACGTCTGCGTGATGCTCAGCTACCAGAACTTCGTCAATGCAGACGGCCTTATGGAGGGAGAAGAGCCTCAGCCAGGATCTCATAAGGGTGTGCTGATTCTGATCCTGGTGATTTCACTCCTCTTTGTCCTGCCGACCGCTGTTCTTTGCGTCACGAGCGGGCGTATCTCGACTGCAGTTTCCGAAAGCGTGAGCGATTACGTCGCGAAGACGAAGGATCAGGTCGCCGAGATGGTGAAGAAGGCTGAGGAACAGGACAAGGCCAGAACTCAGGCCGCGGCGCAGGCGTCCGAAAACAGCGGCAAGCAGGAAACAGCGCCGTCGGCGGCGCCGGCAGAGAATACCGGATCATCAGAGAAGGCAGGAGCCGCGCAGAATGAGGAAGCGGCCGGGAACACTGCGGGGGAGAATTCCGCCGGGGAGAAAACAGCTGAGGAGAAGCCTGCAGGGGAAAAGCCCGCAGGCGAGAATGCCGCAGCGGAGAAAGCAGAACCGGCTATGACAGCGGAAACGGATTCTAAGACGGTCTGAATGTCAGAGAGTGCAGCAATCATGAGGATACTGGTTGTAGATGACGAGGTCATCCTGCTAAAGCATTTAGCCAATCGAATTCAGGATGCATTGCCTGAGGCGGATGTTCTGGCTTTTGACAACGCGGATGAAGCCCTTGCGGTTTTGGAACAGAAAGAGATTGACATCGCTTTTCTGGACATTGCAATCGGTGCTGTGAATGGAGTTGATCTGGCGAAGCGGATCAAAGAGGTATATCCTGGCTGTGACATCGTTTTCTGCGCGGAGTACAGCGATTATGCTGTTCAGGCATTTGACCTGGGCGCAAGTGATTATCTCCTGAAGCCTGTCACGAGAGAAAAAGTAGAGCATGCGCTATCCCTGCTTCGCTATACCAGTGTGGACAGGGTAGCGAAGCAAGGGCTCTATATCCGATGCTTTGGCGAATTCGAGGTTTTTTATCAGGGAGAGCCTGTGACAACGCTGACAAAGCGTGCCAAGGAACTGCTGGCTTATCTGATTGATAAGGAGGGCGCGGTCTGCACCGCTGTCGACATCAGCAGAGCGATTTTCCGGGGCAGCTCCGATTCTTATCTGCGTGTTGTCAAGAAAGACCTGATAAAAGCCCTTTCTGAGATCGGGCAGGAAGACATTGTGATCATAGGCTGGGGGAAGCTGGGAATCAACAGAGAGAGGGTCCGGTGTGATTATTATGACTATCTGGACGGAAAGCCGGAAGGTTTGAATCAGTACAAGGGCGTTTATATGTCACAGTACGGCTGGGCGGACAAGACACTTCCGCCCGCACATGCGAACGGACTCTCAGTGTAAGGATTCCGAAGCAGTGAACCGTGGATGCGTAAAAAAATAAAATTTTGCAGGAATTTTACGGTTTTTTAACGCTTTTTCCGGTATAATATTAGAGGTGCTTTATTATTCGAAAGGGGGCATGGCTTTTTAAAATGAAAAAGAGTGAAAAGGAGCAGTACGAGAAGGTGATTGAGCGGCTGGAAAGCGGTGAGCTGGCTGATCAGCTTTGCTGGTCCTTTATCAAGGAGTTGAATTCTTATAGTGCTGATCGCCTGGACAGCATGGCGATCACGGATGGATACCGGCAGTACACTTACCGCCAGATGTTCCGCTATTGGGAACGGTACGCGGAAGCGTTCTCCGGCATGGATATGACCGGACGCAGCCACGCAAGGGTTGCGCTCATCGGTACACCGCTGACCGAAACGGTATTTGCATTCTACGGATTGAATATGACGGGGGCTTCTGTGTCCCTGATTTATCCGTTTGACCTGTATGATGATAAGCAGATCCAGAGCATGATCGAGCGGGAGAAGATCACGGATCTCGTGGTTTCTGAGATCTATGCTTTCCCGCAGCTGATGAAGTGCCTGCTGCGGGACCGGGAACTCCTGGGTCTGCGCAACATCATCGTGCTGGAAAGCCCGATGGGAGGGGAATACGGGATTCCTGCGGTGGAGATGCTCCGCAATATGAACAGAGAACTGTTCCGTGAGCTGCCGGGCGCGATCCTGATGGAGGATATGCTGAAGAAGTATGAGGCGTTCCCGATCTCCTACGGCAAAGGACAGTCATCCATCGTGCTTCACACGACCGGTACCGTCAGCGGCATGCACAAGCCGGTGCCCATGACCGATGCGGCCTTAAATTCCTTCGTGATCAGCGCGATCAAGGCGAAGGAGACTTATGAGGACTTCGCGAAGGCGCCGAAGCACATGGTCACCTACCTGACCCTGAATATGTCCTGGGTCTACGCGATGGTGGACATGCTGCATACGCCACTGGGTCTTGGCATGGAGATTGTCAGCCTGCCCTTTGGCGCCACCAACCCGCGGTATTCGGAGGCAATCGAGCATTATGGGATCAACGTGCTCTTTACCAGTAAGAGCATCCTGGATTCCTGGCTGAAGACCATGCCGGACATCGACCTTTCCAAGCTGAAGATCGTGTTCATGGGCGGCACTTATATCTCTCCGGAGTATAAGAAGAAGTTCAATGATTACCTGAGATCCTGCGGCTCTCCGGCCCGGATCATCAACGGCTACGGGCTTTCCGAGCTGGGCGGCGCCTGCATGCTCTCTCCTTCATCCCGCGAGGATGATGCCATCGGATTCCTGCTGCCGGGCTTCAAGGCGAAGATCTATGTGGAAGAGGAAGACCGCTACTATGATGTCTCCGATGGGCAGCATACGGGCATCCTGTTCCTGAATTCGCCGACGATGAGCACCGGCCGCCTGGATGACACGGTGTTCTTCGAGCTGGAGGAGATCGACGGCGAGGAGTATTTCAACTCCAACGACATGGTGCGCGTGAATGAGGACGGGAGCATGACCTGCATCGGCAGATCCAACCAGTTCTTTGTCAACAACGCAGGGGTGCGTTTTGACGCCGGCCTGGTTCAGAACGCGATCACGTCCCAGCCGGGCATCGCAGCCTGCGGCGTCGCGCCGGAGCTTCACAAGACCCTGCACGATAACATCCCGGTGCTCTACGTGGAGATGAACGAGAAGGGAGCGGGCAGCCTGAACACCCTGCGCAAGGCGCTGATCCAGGTATTCATCAAGGACGGAGTCCTGGAGGACACCAACCTTCCCAGCCAGTGCGTCATTGCCCAGAGCATCCCTCTGAATTCCAGCGGCAAGGTGGACATCAAGCAGCTGGCGGCCGGAGTGGTGAAGGGAAGCCGCTATTCCGTGAAGCCTGTCAAGATGGACGGCAAGGTGGTCGACATCCTGCTTGTCCCGGCGACGGAAGGTGAGAACGCCACCATGGGCGCGGGCATTCCGGAGGAATTGCAGGGGGATCCCTACACGATCCTGTCGGAAGTGTTTGCCATCATCCCGGACCTCAATAAGGGACGTTATTCCAAGCTGTTTAAGATCCCCGGGATGAGGGAGCTTGTTCTGAAGCTGACAGGATTTGACATCCGTAATATTCCTGCTAGTATGTATAATGCAACACCAAAGATGTTCAGTCTGGCATATCGTAAATATATGATGCCATTAATGAAAGGAGTAAATAACATGAGCAAGAAAAAGAAGAACCCGATGAGCAACTTTATGCCGAAGATGCCTGTCCCGCCGATGATGGCGTTCGCACAGAAGATGGCTGAGAAGAAGAATGACGAGAATGTCAAGGCGCGCAAGGAAGATGTCAAGTCCAGCATGATGACCTTCTGGGAGCAGATGATCGACATGCAGAAGTCCGCGATGGAGGCATCCAAGGAGCAGTGGAATCAGTTCTTCAAGAACACGCTGGATATCGAGGATACCTTTGCCGCGATCATGCCGGATGAAGCACCCTCTCTGTTTGGATTCCCGCTCATCTCTCCGAAGGCGTTCATGCAGAACCTGAAGGAGTTCCAGGAGGTGTCCAACGCGCATTTCGTAGAACAGCTTGACTCTGCTGTTGATTTCCGTTTCAAGGGTAAGGAGCGGGTACGCGATATGGTCAACACAGCCATGGAAGAGCGCAAGAAGGCAAAGGAAGAAGCTGAGAAGGCTGAGGAAGCCGGTGAGGAAGAGAATTCCGAGGAGTAATATGCAAGGACGTGAGGCGCAAAGCAGCCTCACCGGTATTGCCGGACGATGAAAGATAACAACAGACAGGCGGGCTGCATCCCCTTCGGGGGGTGGCAGCCCGCCCCTGTTTTGTGAAAGAAAGCTCCTGTTCGTTAACGACTTGGAGGTTATAAGTCACGCCCGCGCAGCGGAGCTTCCAGAGGATGTAACTTGTAATCCTTTGGCGCCATTTGGAAACGACAACGTAACTGTTCAGAACCTGTTCTGAACAGTTACGCATCGGGCGATGCTTCGCATCCTGAATCGCCCGATGCCACTTAATATACACTTTCATACGCCCTCAGCAGCAAGTGCTTCGGGCTGTCCTGAACAGTTACACGACAACATCATTATCTGATTGACAAACTTCGAAAACCTATGCAACAATAACCGGGATGATATCAGTCAGGCCGCTATGAGGTGAATGAATATTCTGAGGAGGAGATTTTTTTTCCCAGGAGTTAATGAAGAATAACGCTCATTTGATACTGGAGTTTTCTCAGGACGGAGGAGTGTTATATGCCGCAAGAGCTTAGAATCGGACATCAGCGAAGACAACAAACATGAAAACCTGTCGTAAAATCGAGAAAGAAATGAGGGAAATATGGTTACAATAAAGGATCTATATTCACTGGAGCACACAGCGGCAAAGCCGTACCTGGAGTCTTTCACCTACCCATGGGAAGCACTTGAAGGGCTTTCGGATTTTATTCTGAAGCTGGGAGAGACATTGGATCTCCAGGAGTATGATCATCCCCAGGAGGATGTCTGGATCGCGAAAAGTGCGGTGGTCTTTCCGACGGCTTACATCCACGGACCGTGTATCATCGGACCTGAAACCGAGGTGCGCCAGTGCGCCTTTATCAGGGGATCGGCCCTGGTGGGCAGCAATTGTGTCGTCGGCAATTCGACAGAGCTGAAGAATGTGATCCTTTTCGACAATGTCCAGGTGCCGCATTACAACTATGTCGGAGATTCCATCCTTGGATACAAGGCCCATATGGGAGCCGGCAGCATCACGTCCAATGTCAAGAGCGACAAGGCTTTGGTGGTGATCAAGGATCACCTGAGCGATCCGGACCATCCGGAGGAGGTGGCTGCCGGACGCAAGAAGGTTGGCGCCATGCTGGGCGATTGCGTTGAGGTGGGGTGCAATTCCGTATTGAATCCCGGCACTGTGATCGGGAAGCGGAGCAGCGTCTATCCGACCTCCTGCGTGCGAGGCGTCATTCCGGCGGATTCGATCTTCAAGGATCCGGAGCATGTCATCAGAAGAGAATAAGCCGGAGTAAGCCGAAGTGGCAAGTCACACCCCTGCCAGCGGTCCGGCCTGTGGGTGTGCGTCTACGCTTCGCTCCGGTCGGCGCTAAACGCGTGTCACTGGCACGCAGCGCCCTCCTTCATCCAAAACCCGCTTCGCCGGGCTAACGACTAACTCCGACTAAGCGGCCGGGATATTCAGCGTATTATTTCTTCATATCCCGGCCGCTAAGTCTCCGTAAGTCGTGGATCCCGTCTCGCTCCTGTTAAATGGATTCAGGAGGGGGCACACCCACAGGCCGGCTCGCTGGCAGGGGCGTGACTTGCAGTGGCAGCGGCACGAACACTATGCTGAACCGGAAAAGGCGATACTTGAAAAGGCGATATCAATCCAGTATATTTAGGAATGACTCAAGATATACCCCGGCTGTGTCCTGAGGGGCGTGACCGGGCAGGGGCGTCCGCTGCAGGGCGGCGGAGCCTGCCGTGAGAACGGCGATGTGAAAGGAAGGAATATATATGCGTCTGATTATCCAGGAAGATTATGCGAAGATGTCCAGATGGGCGGCATGCCACATTGTTGAAGCGATTAACAGCCATAAGGGCGACAGGCCTTTTGTCCTTGGTCTTCCGACCGGCTCCTCGCCGATCGGCGTGTACAGGGAGCTTGTTGAGATGAACAAGAGCGGCAAGGTGAGCTTCAAGAATGTTGTTACCTTTAACATGGACGAGTATGTGGGGCTGCCCCGGACGCATGACCAGAGCTACTGGTATTTCATGCATGACAATCTCTTTGACCATATCGACATTCCTGCCGATCAGATCAATATCCTGAACGGGATGGCGGAGGATCCGGAGGAGGAGTGCAGACGCTATGAGGAGAAGATCAAAGCACTGGGGCCGATTGACCTTTTCATGGGCGGCATCGGCGTTGACGGCCATATCGCCTTCAACGAACCCTTTACTTCCCTGAACTCCCGCACCGGTGTGCGCAAGCTGACCACGGACACCAGGATCGTGAATTCGCGTTTCTTCGGCAATGACCCGGAGGCGGTTCCGGCTGAGGCACTTTCCGTCGGCGTCGGCACGGTCATGGATTCCAAGGAGGTTCTGATCCTGATCAACGGCCATAACAAGGCGCGGGCGCTGGCAGCTACAGTTGAAGGCGGCGTCAGCCAGATGTGGACCTGCTCTGCGATCCAGCTGCATAACAACGCGATCATCGCCTGCGATGAAGAAGCCTGCGGAGAGCTGAAGGTGGATACTTATAAGTATTTCAAGGATATTGAGAAGAGCCAGAGGCTTTGAGCCGGTTATTGATGCTGAAGGAAAGACCTTGCCTGCTGGCAGGGGTTGTGGCCTGCGGCTGATCGTTTTTTAAGGAAGGTACAGGATATATATGGGGAAGTATTTTGGAACAGACGGTTTCCGCGGGGAAGCCAACAAAGTTTTGACAGCGGCGAAAGCATTTCTGACAGGGCGCTATATCGGCTGGTATTACAGCAAGAAGCATGAAGACCACAGGGCAAGGATTGTGATCGGGAAGGATACCAGAAGGTCCTCCTACACTCTGGAATATGCCCTGAGCGCAGGCATCACATCCTCCGGAGCGGATGCCTACCTTTTGCATGTCACGACCACTCCGTCCGTGTCCTACTGCTGCAGGACGGACGGCTTTGACTGCGGCATCATGATCTCTGCCTCCCACAATCCGTTTTATGACAATGGAATCAAGATCATGCGGGCCAATGGGCAGAAGATCGAGCCGGAGGTCGAAGAGAAGATCGAGGCATATATCGACGGCGACCATGAGTCGATCCCCTTGGCGGAGCGGGAGAACATGGGCAACGTCGTGGACTACGCTGCAGGCAGAAACCGCTATATCGGCTATCTGATGGCTATTCCTACCAGGGGATTCAACGGAGTCAGGGTCGGCCTTGACTGCGCCAACGGCGCTTCCTGGAATATCGCTCGTGCTGTCTATGAGGCGTTGGGCGCCAAGGTCTATGTGATCAACAACACCCCGGACGGGCTGAACATCAACGACCACTGCGGCTCCACCCATATGGAGGCATTGCAGGAATACGTGAAGGAAAACCACCTGGACGTGGGCTTTGCTTTCGACGGGGACGCGGACCGGTGCCTGGCTGTTGATGAGAAAGGGGAAGTGGTTGACGGCGACCAGATCATGTACCTGTGCGGAAAGCACATGAAGGAGACGGGCAAGCTGGACGGCGACACGATCGTGACGACGGTCATGAGCAATATGGGGCTCTACAAGGCCTGCGATGAGCTGGGAATCCATACGGAGAAGACAGATGTCGGCGATAAGTATGTAGCCGAGAACATGCTGAAGAATGGATACTCCATCGGCGGAGAGCAGTCAGGCCATATCATTTTCCAGAAATACGCCACCACCGGCGACGGCATCCTGACCTCC
>CAMJIC010000013.1 GCA_946405675.1 uncultured Clostridia bacterium | reverse complement strand
ATGCGAAGCATCGCCCGATGCGTAACTGTTCAGAACAGGTTCTGAACAGTTACCAAGATTTTTACCTGCACCCAAGCAATATCTCAGATTGTGATATATTATTCATAGCGTAGCACTCCTATGTTGTGAATGATTTTGTCTGTAACTCAATTATATCACAGATAGGTTGTGACTACGCTATTTTATTGTCATTTACCCGCTTAGAATAAGGCTTTCTGGCACTCATTCATGTGGGAAGTATTATAGTAAGGCAAATATCGATTCTTCGGATCCTTCCCGGGACATTGATCCCGGGAAGGACATTTGTTACAAGGAAAGGTTGTCCATGGCATTTGTCACGGACAGCCTTTTGTTGAAGTGTACGCACAGGCCACTGTCACTATGCGTTTGATCAACTCAATCTACATCTATGGTTAACTGGTTGTTTCACTGTGGAACCAAAGGACTGTATCAGAACATGTACGGCCGTGCGGCGGAAAACGCGTTATTGTACATGGGATCCTGCGGGTTCTTCCTGATGTATTCCGGTATCTCCTGGAAATGGTAGAACAGGAATGTATTGTGCATCTCGCAGTTCAGCGTGACGCTGATGTGCGGGAGGAGCGTGATCTTCTTCCCTTTTTCCCGAAGGGACAGGCTCAGCTCATAGAAGAAGCGTTCGCCCAGCTTCTTCGGATGCTTCTCGGAAATGAATTCCTCCAGGTCTGTCTTCGCCGCGAGAAGGAAATGCCCGCCGGTCAGGCTTACGCAGTGCTGGCTGTCCGTCAGGTGATAGTATCCGGGGTAGGCGGTCAGCTGATGGTAGAAGGGGGAGACAATCCGTCCTTCGGCATCGTAGACCAGTCCGAATTCGTATACCATCGCACTGGAGGACAGCACTTTCCCGGATACCAGGCCGATCTCAGGACGCTGGCAGTTTGAAAGAAGATCGGACAGCCAGCTGCGCCCGGAGGGGAGCTTTGCGACATGATCAAGGAACAGGACATAGTCCCCCCTGACGTCAGACCATTTGCTGACAAATTCGATCCTGTCATAGTTGGTTGATTCCAGAAGGGCCTGCTCGAAATGCGCTGTGTCTTCCCAGCAGTTTGTCACCATGACACTGACCAGAGGCTGCCCCTGCAGCCTGTAATTGGCATGGTAGTATCCCAGGTTTTCCGTCTTCGATGCGCAGGCATCGATCCCCTGGCGCTGGAAATAGCTGTTGAGCGCGTTCTGCGCGGCATCGTAGGCATACATCTTGCTTGTGGGATCGCCCGCCACAGAGTTGCTGTGGATCCGCCAGTGGTAGAGCACCTTCGGGATATGGTATATGCCCGCTGCCTGTTCCGTCGTCCGCAGGATGAAGTCGTAATCCTGCGAGCCATCCATGGTCGTGGAGAAGCCGCCTGTCTGGTCGACGATCGACTTTTTCACGACATAAAAATGCGTGATGTAGTTGCAGCACAGCAGGTAGTCCTGGTCGAAATCCGGCTTCAGGTTCGGATCATAATAACGGTCGAAACCGGAATCATATTTGTCCTCATCCGTGTACAGGACATCCGCATCGGAGTGCCGGTTGATCATGCGCACGACTTCATAGAGCGCATCCGGAGTCAGGAAATCATCATGGTCGAGGAGCGCGATGTAGTCTCCCTGCGCCAGGTCAAGCGCTGCGTTCGTATTGCCCGAGATGCCCAGGTTTTCATCCAGCAGCCTGAGATGGATTGAGGGGTGGTTCCTCTGATAGGATCGTACCACGGACTGAACGAGCGTATGATCAGGGCTTCCGTCCGCGATGCATAGCTCCCAGCCTGGATAGCTCTGGCTGGTGACGGACTCGATCATCTGGACAAGATACTCCCACGGCGTGTTATAGGTCGGAACGATGATGCTGATGAGAGGTTCATATGGAAAATGCTCCTGCGCCTGCCTCTCGAGCTCCTTCTCCCCTGCGCTGTGGGATTTGACATAGCGGTTATAACGCCCGTTTCTTCCCAGGATTCCAACCGTACGCGTTACGGCACTCCGGACACCGAAAGCCTTGACATAGCGCCGGACACCATCCCGGTTCGACTTGGAAAACAGGGCAGCATACCGCTCGATCGCAGCAGCCTGCACAGGAAACCAGGCAGCCGCCTTCGAGGACACGGCAGCCGCACCGGACGAGAGAACCTGGGAAGCTTTTGTAGATAAAATGTTTAACTGCTCTTTCATATCATTCAGACCATCCGTTTTGTGGGCAAGTCATACCTCACCCACTGGCCGCCCCGCTGGCGGAGGTGTGACTTGTAATCTGTTTACGGCTCATCACATTGTTTTTTGCGTTAGCAGATGTTAGAATAACATAATTGCAATTTATGCACAAGGAGGTTCATGATGCGCGGCATCGGAGAAAAACCGGAAATGGAATACCGGATCAGCATGGCGAATGAAGCTTTTGATGATCCTTCACTGGAACCATATGAGCGTTGGATCCTGGAGAACGAACAGGAGGTCTGGCGGGATGATGGCATGGTGATCCGCAGGATTACGGAAGCCGGCATACCTGAGCCGGGCGGAGTGCTTTCCGTGATCAGGCTGCCGGAGGCGGCGGAGCGTGGAGGCGATGCGCGGGCTGCGGCATCGGCGTTTGCTCAGGTGAATGCGCAGATACGTGCCTGCAGCAGCCGCCATGTTGTTCTGTGCGGGGAAGGGATCTCGTTTGCGCCGGATGCATTTTCCGATTTGGAACATGCCTGCCAGACTGAGCCTGTGCCGGATTTTATCTATTGTGATGAGGACAGGATCGATGAGAAGGGGCGGCGGTTTGATCCGTTTTTCAAGCCGGACTGGTCTCCGGATACACTGATGTCATTCCTGTATGTGGGAAGGGCGGGGGTGTTCCGTACAAAACTGCTGCAGGAGATCGGAGGGTTTGATCCCGGATACGGCGCTTCGGCTTACTATGATCTGGTGCTGCGGTTTACCGAGCGCGCGGAGCACATCTGCCATATCCCGAAAGTCCTGTATCATGTACCGGTGAACGGGGCTAAGGCGGTGCAGCCTGGCGGCAGCGTCCATGTATCTTCTGACGCGGGGGAACAGAACTTTCTGAACGGGGAACAGGGGCGTTCCGGGATGCCGCAGGGGTGCCTGAAGGAAGAGCAGGATTGCCTGAAGGAAGAGCAGGTCCGCCTGAAGGAGGCGGCTCTGAAGCGCAGGAATCTGCGGGGACAGGTGGTCTGGAATGAGGAACACGGAGAAGCGGATGTGACCTGCCTGGTGGACGGAGAACCCCTGGTTTCCATCATCATTCCGTCGAAGGATCACTTTGAGATGCTGTCAGAGTGCCTGGCATCGATCCGGGAGAAAACCGGGTATCAGAACTATGAGCTGATCATTGTGGACAATGGCAGCTGCCAGGAGCAGCGGGAGAAGATCGACCGGCTTGTGGCCCGGTATGACGGCATCTACGTGTATCAGGCGATGCCGTTCAATTTCGCTGTCATGTGCAACCTGGGTGCCCGGAAGGCGCGCGGAGAGTATCTTCTGTTTCTGAATGATGATATTGTTGCCGTCCGCGGGGACTGGCTTTCGATCCTTCTGGGTCAGGCGCAGCTTTCCCATGCCGGGGCAGTGGGCGCGAAGCTGCTGTACCCGGATTCCGGCAGGATCCAGCATTGCGGGATCATCAATCTGTCTTTTGGGGCGGTTCACGCATTGATGGGGAAAGAGGATGACAGGAACTGGTATTTTCACCGCAATCAGGTGACCTACGATGCATGCGCGGTAACCGGCGCCTGCCTGATGGTCTCAAAGAAAAAGTATGAGGATCAGGGCGGGATGGATGAAAGGCTTGCCATCGCTTATAACGATGTATCACTGTGTTTCCATCTGTCGGAGGCAGGTTATTGGAACTGTGTGCGCAACGACGCGGTTCTTCTGCACTATGAATCTGCCAGCAGAGGCCGGGATGACCTGTCGAAGGAACGCCAGGAGCGTCTGCTCCTGGAGCGCGGGGTTCTGGAGAAGACCTTCCCCCACAGGAGGGGGGATCCGTTCTACAGCCCGAACCTGACCCAGGCAGGAAGTGATTTTTCCCTCAATACCATTTATCCGGTAAAGCCGGTAAGGCTGAGAAAGCGGCTTGGGCCAGGCCCGGTGCGCATACCCTGCATCCTTGAGGATGTGAGGGAGATCGCACGGCACTGGATCATTTCCGGAAGCATACTGGAAGGACATACCCATTTTCTGGCGCAGACATCACAGGCAAGACGGTATCTGATCCTGGAAAAGGCGGATGGGGCCTGTCTTGCGTTCCCGCTGTCCGGGATGAATACAGACCAAAAACGGTTTGACCTGATCCAGGAGAAGCCATTTAAGAATCAGACAGGTGAGATCGATGTCGGACGATGGTATTATCCATATACCACATTTCGGATCGCGATCGATCAAAGAGACGTGAAAGCCGGTGTCCGGTATGAGATTGTACTGGGCATGGAGCGGGGCAATGGACGGATTGAACCCTATCGAACCGGGTATTACCTGACTGCCTGAACCGGATCTTACATTATCATCTGAACCGGATATTTCATTCACATTTAGGAGCAGACAGATGGTTCTTGCTGCATTTGACAGGATGGATCAGCGCAGAAAGCGGGGGATGGCAGTGGGCTTTACCTTGGCTGTCTGTGTCTTGCTTGCAGCCATGCTTTCCTTTGGAATGGCGCGGATCTTCGGCCGGAGCAAGCATTTTTACCATACCATCACCCCGGGAAATATGGAAGGCGGGACGCGGGAGCTTGTGGATGGAGATGAGTATTTGCAGGTTTTTACTGTCCCCTTTGACAAGCTGAAATCCATTGAGATTGCGTTCAGCTCTCTGGGGCATGACCTGGGACCCGGGAAGGTAGTGGTTTCTTTGCTGCATGAGGGGGAGAATATCCAGACTTGGAAGATCCCGATCGCATCTATCGAGAATTATAAAAATATCACACTGAACCTGAAAAAGATCTATTCCTGCAGTCCGGGGGATGCGTTTGATGTCACGGTCAGGACCAAAAACGTAGTGGAGGGCCGGTCGGTGGCTCTGATGCGCTCCCTTACAAAGATCTATGAGGGCGGCGTGTGTTGCTTCAATGGGAAGGACATGGGAGGAGACCTGTATATTACCCTGCGGGGAAGTTATCCTGCAAGGATGGCGGTACTGTTTCCGGTCATGCTGTTTTTGTCCCTGATCCTTGCGCTGATCCTAACGCGGGGGGTGTTTTTCTGTTACTTTACGGCTGCAGGAAAGCTGGATGAGCTGGTGATCCTTCTGGTGGTGTCTGCGTGCTGCGTTCTGTTCTCGCAGCATGCGGATCAGCTGAACAGCAGCCTGGGCGGCATTTATTTCCTGCGTGCTCTGAGGCACGGAAAGATTCTGGATTTTTACAGCTATCAGAGAGAGATCAGTCAGTTTGACATGATTGGCAATTATAATATTGTCGTGTACATTCTGATGGCCGTGATCCATCTGCCTTACTATATTCTGATGAAGCTGAAGGTCATCCGTTTGGATCCGCACACGATCGTCCTTTATTACAATGTGTTCCTCGGGCTGATCCTGTTTGTGTGCGGTAAGCTGTTTGAGAAGGTGCTGCGCGGATATGGAGCGGATCACAGGCAGGCATTCTTCGGCAGAATCCTATTCTGCCTGTCTCCGGTCATTCTGTTCGGTACCGTAGGAATCGTGCAGCAGGATCTGCTGTATATCCTGCTTTTGCTGATCGGCATCTTGCTCCATCAGAAGGGGCACAGGGACGCGGCATTTCTTGTGATGTCTGTTTCTGTCGCGCTGAAGTCGATTCCGCTTTTCATCCTTGTGCCGTTTGTCCTTCTTTCTGAGAAAAACATCCTGAAGGATATTCGCTTTGTGTTCGAGCTGCTCTTGGTCAGCCTCATTACGGGGATGATTTATGGATCGGATGCAGGGTACCAGTCGGCTGATCATGCCATGTATTATGGGAATCTGTTTGATTCCAGGATCACGATGTCCCATTGGGAGGTGAGCCTGTTCCTGCTTGCGTGGTTTTTGTTCTGCTGCTGGTGCTTTTATAAAAAAAAGATGGGCGGCTGGAAGGATCTGTTCGTCGCGTCTTTGGGCGGCTATTCGATTTTTGCCATGCTGTGCGGCTGGAACCCGCAGTATCTTGCGGGGTATGGAGTCGTGCTTGCGGCTTTTGGGATCATGACGTCGGACAAGAACCGGTACTTTGCGGTCATGGCGGTATTGGCTGCCTGCCTGATTTCGGTGAGCTGCGTGATGTGGGAAGGAAATGTCGATAATGTCATGTGTGTCCATGGCGTTTTCTATCCGCTGACCGATCCGGAGAAGAATGCCTTGGCGATGTCATTTCTCGGACTTGTCCGGGAATTTATTCACCTGCCCGTGGAGTATGTCAGAATCGCGTTGTTCTCTGTGTTGGAGGCAGCATTTGCATTCCTGCTCCTGCGCGGTGTGTATGAGATGAAGGGACACACCTATACCGCAAAAATGAGGCAGGATAAGGTGTATAGTATCCTTGTTTATCTGCCGGTGGTGCCGCTGATCCTGTACCTGGTGCTGGGATATGGATTGATGTTTGCTCAGTAATCTTTTGTGTTGCGAGGGAAAATGATGAAGGTAGTATTGCTTGCGGGGGGATTCGGCACCCGTTATTCCGAGGAATCAGAGTTTAAGCCAAAGCCGATGATCGAGATCGGCGGGATGCCGATCCTGTGGCATATTATGAAGGGATTTTCTCATTACGGGTTCGATGAATTCGTGATTTGTGCAGGATATAAGCAGCATGTGATCAAGGAGTGGTTTGCGGATTATTTCCTGCATACGTCGGATATTACCTTTGATTTTACGCAGGGAAATAAGATCATCGTGCATGACCAGTATGTGGAGCCATGGAAGGTGACAGTGGTCGACACGGGCCTTCGCACTATGACGGGGGGCAGGCTGAAGCGGATCCGGAAATATATCGGGGGAGAACCATTTCTAATGACCTACGGGGACGGGGTTTGTGATGTGGATATCCGAAAACTGGTCCGGTTTCATCAGTTGCATGGAAGGATCGCGACACTGACTGCGGTGAAGCAGAAGCAGCAGAAGGGGGTTCTGAATGTCGGCGGAGACAATGCGGTGCACTCGTTCCGGGAGAAGGCTGCGGATGACGGCGCCCTGATTAATGCAGGGTTTATGGTTCTGAATCCGCAGATATTCGATTATATTGAGGGGGATCAGACTGTCTTTGAGCGTGAGCCCCTCGAGAGGCTTGCGGCGGACGGGGAGCTGATGTCCTACACCCATGAAGGCTTCTGGCAGTGTATGGATAACAGGCGGGAGAAGGATATGCTGGAAAAGCTGTGGAGTGAAGGATGTGCGCCGTGGTGTACCTGGGAGAATGAGATGTGACAAGGAGTTTGGCGGGATGAAGATCAGGCTTGCGGATTATGTGGCGGATTTTCTGGTGGCACATGGTGTGACAGATGTGTTCAGTGTCGTCGGAGGTGGTGCGATGCATCTGAATGACGCGCTGGGCCATAAGGATGGGCTGAAGGTAACCTACAATCATCATGAGCAGGCGTGCGCCCTGGCGGCGGAGGCCTATGCCCGGCTGGATAACCGGATCGCAGTAGTATGCGTGACGACGGGACCGGGCGGAACCAACGCGATCACGGGTGTCGTGTGTGGATGGCTGGATTCGATCCCGATGTTCGTGATCAGCGGGCAGGTTCGTTATGATACGACGGCGCGTTATGCGCTGAAGGCGGCAGGCGCAAACTTGCGGTCTATGGGAGATCAGGAGTATGACATCGTCAAATCTGTCGCGCCGATGACGAAATACGCAGTCATGATTGAGGATCCGGATGAGATCCGTTACTGCCTTGAGCGGGCATGGCATCTTGCCACGACCGGACGGCCCGGGCCGGTCTGGATCGACATCCCGGTTGATTTTCAGGGAAAATACATCGAGACGGATCAGCTGAGAGGGTATGATCCGGCTATAGATGACGCCGCCCTGCCGCCGGAGGTTCCGGAGGATGTGGCAAAGGCGGTCCTGGAGAAGATCCGCGCAGCGAAGCGTCCTGTGTTCCATGCCGGGTATGGGATCCGGCTTTCGGGAGGATATGAAGCGTTCCGCACTGTGGCAAAGAAGCTGAATATCCCGGTGGTGACCTATTGGAATGCGATCGACCTGATGGAAGATGAGGATCCTCTGTACTGCGGCCGTGCCGGGAATATGGGAGACCGGCCGGGCAACTGGGCGATTCAGAACGCGGACCTGATCCTTGCGGTGGGCACACGCATTTCCATCCGGCAGGTGGGATATAACTGGAAGACCTGGGCCCGGGCGGCGGAAGTGATCATGGTTGATATCGATCCGAATGAGATGAAGAAGCCGACGCTTCATGTGGAGATGCCCATCTGGGCGGACGCGAAGGACTTCCTGGAGAAGCTTGACGCCGCAGCAGGCGGCTTGCTGTCAGATGAGAATTGCTCTCCGGCAGGCTTTCAGGCAGATCAGGAGCCAGTGATCTTCCGGAACCAGGAGTGGCTTCAGACCTGCCGGCGCTGGAAAAGGGATTATCCGGTCGTCTTGCCCGGTCAGTGGGAGGAGAATCCTGATGGAGCAAATGTTTATGCATTTATCCGATATCTCAGCAGCTGCCTGCCTGAGAGAAGCCTGACTGCTGTCTCCAACGGCGCATGTTGCGTCGCCGGACATCAGGCTTATGTGATCAAAAAGGGCAGCAGGTTCGCGAACAACAGCGCGATCGCGAGCATGGGCTACGGGCTGCCTGCGGCGATCGGCACCTGCATCGGGGGCGGAAGAAAGGACACGATCTGCCTGGAGGGAGACGGTTCTATCATGATGAACCTGCAGGAGCTGCAGACGATCATGACAAACCACCTGCCGGTCAAGATCTTCCTGATCAACAACCGTGGTTACCATTCGATCCGGATCACGCAGACGAATCTCTTCGGCCATCATACGAAGGTAGGGATCGGGCCGGAGTCAGGCGACCTTTCCTTCCCGAAGTTTGAAGCGATCGCCAAAGCCTTCGGATATCTCTATTACAGTGCGCACAGCAATGCGCAGATGAAAGAAGCGGTGGATGAAGTCCTGCGCCTGGAAGGTCCGGTATTCTGTGAGATCTTTACCGACACGAAGCAGGTGTGGGAGCCCAAGAGCAGCACGAAGCGGCTGGAGGACGGAACCCTGGTCAGCCCGCCGCTGGAGGATCTGGCCCCCTTCCTGAGCAGGGAGGAGCTGGAGAAGAATATGTTGATTCCTCTGGTGGAGGAGTAATCAGGAGGATCATTTATGAAAGCAGTGATAACCGGCGCGACCGGTGCGATCGGGGGCGCGCTGATCAGAGAGCTTTTGAACCGGGGAGATGAGATCCTTGTTTTATACCGGGAGGGGTCTTCGCGCAATGGCAGGATTTTGCCGCATCCAAATATAAAGACGGCGGCATGCAGCCTGGATGCCTATGAGAACTTTACATGGGAGGGGGATTCCGATTATGATGTGTTCTATCATCTTGCGTGGAATGGAACGACAGGCCCCTTCCGGAACGACTGGCATCTCCAGAACCGCAACGTCGCCTGGGCGCTGGATGCGGTGAAACTGGCATCCAGGCTTGGCTGCAGGCATTTTATTGGTGTCGGCTCCCAGGCGGAATACGGGAGAGTGGAAGGCCTTTTGCGGCCGGATACGCCCGTTCATCCGGAAAATGGGTATGGGATCGCGAAGCTGTCCGCGGGATGGATGACCCGGGAATATGCCCATGAGCTTGGCCTTGCCCACAACTGGGTCCGTGTGCTGAGCGTTTACGGACCGGGGGATGGAAGCCAGTCTCTGGTGATGAGCGCGATCCGCTCCTTCAGGGAGGACGGAAAAGCTTCCTTTACCAGGGGGGAGCAGGTCTGGGATTACCTGAACAGTGCGGATGCGGCGCGGGCGCTGCGCATGATTGGTGCATGCGGCAAGTCCTCCCGTCTGCAGGATATAGATGGAAAAACCTACGTGCTGGGCAGCGGAAGGCCTGCCAGGCTCAGGGATTATATCGAGATCATCCGGCAGGAGGCTGCTCCCGGGGCGGAGGCTTTGTATGGAGCAGTGCCCTATGCGAAGAAACAGGTGATGCATCTGGAGGCGGATATCTCGGATCTGAAGGCGGACTTCGGATGGAAGCCGGAGATTGGCTTCCGGGAGGGGATCCGGATGATCCTTGCGGAGGAACAGGCAGGACTTGATGAGTGAGGCGAAATGAGTGAGACAAGGAAGAAGGTCAGCGTGCTGATTCCCTGCTTTAACGAGCAGGAGAATGTCCGGCCCATGAGCGAGGCGGTCGTCTCGCTCTTTGAGCATGATCTGAAGCAGTATGATTATGAGCTGATTTTTATCGATAATGATTCGAAGGATCAGACAAGGCCGATCCTCAGGGAGATCTGTGCGGGGAACCGGCGGGTAAAGGCGATCTTTAACGCGAAGAATTTCGGCCAGTTCAACTCCCCTTTTTACGGAATCCTGCAGACATCGGGAGACTGTGTGATCCAGATGGTATGCGACTTCCAGGATCCGATTGATCTGATCCCGCAGTATCTTGTCCAGTGGGAAAAAGGATATAAGATCGTGATCGGGATCAAGACAACCAGCAGGGAGAATCCGCTGGTCTACCATCTGCGGTCGATTTATTACAAGGCGCTGCGCCGTTTTTCCAATGTGGAACAGATCGAGCATTTTACAGGCTCCGGGCTGTATGACCGTTCCTTCATCGAAGTGCTGCGGGATCTGGATGACCCGACGCCCTTCATGCGGGGGATCGTCGCGGAGCTGGGATATAAGATCAAGAAGATCCCTTATGAGCAGCCAAACCGGCGGGCAGGGAAGACGCATAACAACTTTGCGACGCTCTATGATGCGGCTATGCTCAGCTTTACGACCTACACGAAGATAGGGCTTCGGCTTGCGACCTTTGTCGGAGCGGTCTGCAGCATGGTTTGCTTTGTGATCGCTGTTATTTACCTGATTCTGAAGCTGATCTACTGGGATCGGTTTGCGGCAGGCATGGCACCGGTCCTGATCGGCATGTTCCTGCTGGGATCCGTGCAGCTTATTTTCATCGGGCTGATGGGAGAATATATCCTGAGCATGAATCAAAGACTGCTGCGAAGGCCTCTGGTGATCGAGGAGGAACGGATCAATTTTGAGGCGGATGATGCGCCAAAGCGGTCGCAGAATATGAATGAGGAAAAGCTTCTGTCAAATGCGATGGAAAGAAAGGACGAAAGCACAGATGTGGAACAGCGAGGTTGAGGCAAGACAGCAGATCCGGGAGATGGTGGGGGAGTATTACCGCCAGTTCAAAGAGAGCAAGGGGGCATTTCAACCGGGTGACAGGATCAGTTATGCGTCAAGAGTGTTCGACGAGAAGGAGATGCAGAGCCTGACGGATGCGATGCTGGATTTCTGGCTGACCACGGGGCGGTTCGCGGAGGAGTTTGAGAAGAACTTTGCGGATTGGATCGGTGTGAAATATGCGCATCTGGTCAACAGCGGTTCTTCTGCGAATCTGACAGCGTTCATGGTGCTGACATCGCCCCGGCTTGGCAATCGCCGGATCAAAAGGGGGGATGAGGTCATCACTGTGGCCTGCGGATTTCCGACGACGGTTACACCGATCCTGCAGTATGGGGCGGTTCCTGTCTTTGTGGATGTGACGGTGCCCCAGTATAATATCGATGTGACAAAACTGGAGGCGGCGTATTCCGAAAAGACAAAGGCTGTCATGATCGCGCATACGCTTGGAAACCCCTTTGACCTGAAGGCGGTCCGTGCTTTCTGCGGCCGGCACCATCTGTGGCTGGTGGAGGATAACTGCGACGCGTTGGGTTCCAGGTATACGATCGATGGCCAGACAAGGTACACCGGTACCTGGGGGGACATCGGAACATCTTCTTTCTATCCGCCCCATCATATCACAATGGGAGAGGGAGGGTGCGTTTACACCAATGATGCGCTGCTGCACCGGCTGATCCTTTCCTTCCGCGACTGGGGGCGCGACTGTATCTGCCCGTCCGGGCATGACAATCTGTGCGGCCGAAGGTTTGACGGGGATTATGGGAAACTGCCCCATGGCTATGACCATAAGTATGTATACAGCCATTTTGGATACAATCTGAAGGCAACAGACCTTCAGGCGGCGATCGGCGTGGAACAGCTGAAGAAGTTTCCGGGGTTTATCAAGCGAAGACAGCATAACTGGGAGCGGCTTTACAGGGCGCTGGAGAAGGCATCGGACCGTCTGATCCTGCCTGAACCTTCGCCGGGAAGCGATCCGAGCTGGTTTGGCTTCATTTTGTCCGTAAAGGAAGGAAGTGGCCTTCGACGCAATGAGATCACGCGGTTTATTGAAAACCATAACATCCAGACAAGGCTTCTGTTCAGCGGAAACCTTATCAGGCACCCATGTTTTGACGAAATCCGGGGTACGGATGCTTATCGGGTATCCGGTAGCCTTGAAGTGACGGATTATGTGATGGAGAACTCCTTCTGGGTCGGCGTGTATCCAGGGATGACGGATGAGGTCATCGACTATATGGCGCAGGTGATCCTGGAGGCAGTGGGCTGTAGAAGAGGATGACAGATATCAGCTGTGAAGCGTGATTTAGCTGAAAGAATGGCCCCTTCCGCTCACAGCTGCGCCCATGGCCTGGGAGTGTTTTTGCAGTATGGATAACACGCATGCGGAGGCCTGCGGCAGGGGATGGGATGTGGGCGCAGTGCTCCGGAAGGATTGAATAGATCGATATGTATGGTTTGGCCAGGAATGTATGGCGCATAATCGAAAAGCTGGTGCGGGGTTTCTTCCGTGTTCTGCATATCCGTCTGAGCGAAAAACAGATGGAAGGGTTTCTGCAATTTGTCAAGTTCGGCATCATCGGGCTGAGCAACACGGCGGTATCCTACGTGTTGTACCTGGCAACTCTTTTTTTCCTGCAGAGCAGGGGATGGCTGCCGAAGGCGGATTACCTGGTGGGAAACGTGGTCGGCTTCGTGCTGAGCGTTCTGTGGTCATTTTACTGGAATCGAAAGTTCGTGTTCCGCGCAGAGGAAGGCAGGCAGATTCCATGGCTGCAGGCACTGATTAAGACATATATCTCATACGCGTTTACCGGGCTTTTTCTGAACAGCCTGCTGTCGGTGCTGTGGGTGGAGGTGTTCGGGATGTCGAAGGTATATGCGCCGATCCTGAACCTGGTGATCAGTGTTCCACTTAACTTTGTGCTGAATAAATTCTGGGCTTTCCGTTCCAGGTGACGGCAGGGCCCGGTCAGGACAGATGGCCGAAGCATCTGTTGCTGAGGGGGTATGGAAGTGTAAATGAAGAGGCATCGGGGGATTCAGGATGTGAAGCATTGCTCGATGCGTAACTGCTCAGAACAGATCTTTATGCGGCATGGATATCGCCTGGATCATAGTGCCGGCTGCCAAAGGAAGAAGGAGGACGGAACCATCAGAGCGCAGATGATGATGCTGGCAGGTTTTTGCCTGCTGCTGTTTTTCAGCATGGGAATCTATACGCTGTTTCACCTTCCGCCGGAGCTGAGTGCCATGTATGCGGTCATTCTGAATGCGGAGGTGATGCAGGTATGTGCCGCTGCAGCCTCGATCCGTGTCGGCTGCGGTGTATTTGGCGCACTCAGCGCGGCGGGACTTGTTCTGTTCCTGGTGAAAGGGAAAAACAGGAGAAGCTTTTTCTCTCCGGGCATCGTTTTCTGGTTCCTCCTGTTTGCGGGTGCCCTGGTGCTGTTTCATGGAGGTTTCATCCAGCAATATGATGACTTCCACCAGTGGGCGCTGGAAGTGAAATACATGCTGGAGCACAACGCGCTTCCCAGGGCGGGCGGTCTTGTCCCCATCGTTCCGATGGAAAGCGGCCTGTTTAACGTGTTCTTCCAGGTGCTTGGCGGCTATAACGAAGGAAACATGCATGCGTCCGCATTTCTCTTTACCGCAACGGCTCTGGTGCTGCCTCTGGCCGGAATCCCCTGGAGAAGATGGAAGGGTGCTGTGTGCTATCTGCTCCTGACCTATCTTGGAATGTTCAGTATTTACAAGCTTCCCTATAAGAGCCTGTATGTGGATCTTCCCGCGGCGGCGTGGGCGGGGGTTCTTTGCGCATGGTGGATCACCGGATCCGAAGCCTTTACAGGGGAGCGCGAGGGAGCCGGGAACCTGATCAGGAGGCTGGTCACGGTGCTCCCGATCCTTCTGTTCGTGACACGGATCAAATGGGGGATCGGCCTTCTGCTGGCAGTGTTTACCGGCATGTTCATCGCGGTATCGATTCTCACGGGTCAGAAAGGAGAAGGCTTTCGGGCACTGTGGAAACGCAGATGGAAGCAGATCGTCGGTGTGTTTGCGGTCATCGTCCTTGCTTTCGGCATCCTGTGGGGGCTTTTGGGCAGCAGCTTTGTGCCTGCAAGCCTGTCCGGGATCGCTGAGGCTTTGACATTCTCGACGCAAAAGGCCAGGCTGACCATGGAAACGCTGCTTCAGAACCTGTTCATGAAGCATCTCACCACGAATCCGAACATGCGCCTGTATCCGGTGCAGTCGGTGATCGTGCTGACAGTGCTCCTGGTGTTTACGGCATATCTGGGCCGGTCTGTTTACAGAAAAAAGATCTGCCTCTTCGCGGCGTACTATCCGGTCTGTGTGGTTTTGTATGTGGCAGCGTTATATGTGACCTATGTTTCCACGTTTTCCTATGAAGAAAGCATCCGCAACGCCACCGGCTACCGCTATCTGTCGGTGATCGTGCTGTATGGCTTCTTTGTGCTGACAGCCATGATGCTGCATGCGTTTGCCCCGGAGGTGAGGCCTGCCGGACAGCCGCAGGAGGGGAGGCCGGAAGGACTTCCTGCCGGACAGCTGCAGGAGGTGAGGCCGGCAGGAATTCCTGACGGACAGCCCATAGAGGGAGCATCAGGGGAAGCCCCAGCCGGGCTGGCATCCCCGGGGAACAGGGCTGGCAGCATCCCTGAGAAAATGGCCGTCCGGCGGCGCCTGCAGGTTGTGATGCTTGTGGGGCTGATGGCATTTTTCCTGAGCAACCTCAATTCAAAATTCCTTTACCTGGCATCGGAAATCCAGGAGTGGAAGCTGCCCCAGTACAAGGTGATCAGGCAGACGAAGCAGAGCATTGAACGGATCGAGGATATCATTGCGGAGAATGACAAGGTATATCTTTTGTCCAATGGATATGACCTCGAGAATATGAATGAGTATCCGCTGTGTGTTGCCTTGTATTACCTGGGTGAGCGGGTCAGCAATTACCTTGTCACCCCATGGCAGTTTCATGAAGGAGGAAGCCTGAGCTTCGTGGCCAATACAGACCTGACGGTCGATGCTTTTCCGGATCTTTTGCGCGGCGGGGGATATACCTATGTCTGGATTCATTCGTATGACCCTTACCTCGCCCGCTCGTTCCGGCGCCTGTTCAATTGCAGTAACCTGAGGGAAGGACTGTACCGGATCCAATATCAGGAAGACGGCGCGATCCGCCTGGAATATGTCAGCGACCTGAAGCCTGTATCGTCTGAGAAAGGGAAAACGAAGTCTGCCGGTGAACAGAGCACAAACGCGGCAGCCTGATGAATGAAATGGGAAACACTTACAGAAAGGAAATGTCCGGCGGAGGCTGTCTGTCCGGACAGGAAGAAGAATGCGTTTGCTGGAAAATGAGATATATCTGTCGGATCTGGATACTGTCTGCGGCCTTGACCTTCCATGGCAGGAGCTGGATGGAAAGAGCATCATGATCTCCGGTGCTACTGGCATGATCGGAAGCACGCTGATCGATGTGCTGATGAGGCGAAACCGCAGGATGGAAGAGCGGAATGCGGGGAAACAGCCTTTTTCGGGCTGCAGGATCATTGCGCTGGGGCGGAATGAGGAAAAGGCGAAGGCTCGTTTTGAAGAATACTGGGAGGATCCGTTATTTTCCTTTGTCAGGTGCGATATCAATGACAGGCAAGGACTCACGGGTTCCCTGGACGGTGCAGGCAGGATGCATGGTGACAGCGCTATGACCGTGGATTATGTATTCCACGCGGCGAGCAATACCCATCCTGTGGCGTATGCGAATGATCCCATCGGCACGGTTGTCACCAATATTATCGGGCTGGACAACCTTCTGAGCTTTGCCTCGGAGCATGGCTGCCGAAGATTTCTGTTTGCGTCCTCCAATGAGATTTATGGAGAGAACCGGGGGGACGTAGAGCTGTTTGATGAGGCATACTGCGGATATATTGACTGCAATACGATGCGTGCGGGATATCCGGAGAGCAAGCGGGCAGGAGAGGCTTTGTGCCAGGCTTATCTGAGGCAGAAAGACCTGGATGTGGTGATCCCCCGGTTTACCCGCTCCTTCGGACCGACCCTCCTTCGGACAGATACCAAGGCGCTTTCCCAGTTTATCAAAAAAGGAGTCAGCCGCGAGGACATCGTGCTTAAGAGCGCCGGAACCCAGTTCTTCTCCTACACCTATGTGTGTGACGCGGTGAGCGGTCTTCTGTACTGCCTTCTGAAAGGTGAGTGCGGAGAGGCATATAATATCGCAGATGTCAGCTGTGACATTACCCTGAGGGACCTGGCCGGACTGATCGCGGAGCTTGTGGGCAAAAAGGTGATCTTTGACATTCCGGACGCGGTGGAGGCGGCAGGCTACTCGAAGGCGACAAAGGCACGGATGGACAGTACAAAGCTGCAGCACCTTGGCTGGAAGGCGCGGTTTGATATGAAGACAGCTTTATCGCACACGATCGAAGTGATCCGTGGGATGGATGAGGGATGAGGGGGGCAGGAAGTGTGCCCGCAGGTCAGAACGGATAGAACGACGAACAGGAGACAGAAACATGAATGTAGCACTGATCATAGCAGGAGGCTCCGGCCACCGGATGGGGCAGGATATCCCCAAGCAATTTATCAATGTATATGACAAGCCGGTATTGATCTATACGCTGGAGGGCTTTCAAAAGCATCCGATGATCGATGCCATTGAGCTGGTGTGCATTGACGGCTGGCACGATGTGGCGCGGGCATATGCGAAGCAGTTCGGGATTGATAAGCTGAAATGGGTCATTTCCGGCGGGGAGAGCGGGCAGGAATCGATCCGTAACGGCGTGTTTGAGCTGGAAGGCATCTGCACTGAGGAGGATATTGTGATCATCCATGACGGGATCCGCCCTCTGGTCGATGCCACCGTCCTGACAGATGTGATCCGGAAATGTGAGCAGTATGGCAACGGCGTGACGAGCATGCCGTATAATGAGCAGATTTTCATTGTGGATGACGAAATTTCCACTACACAGTATATTCCCCGGGAGACGCTGCGCCGGGTGCAGACACCCCAGGCGTACAAATTCGGAAAGCTGGACAGAGCCTATCACAAGGCATTTGAAGAAGGGATCGGCATCAAGGGCTCGTCGTACACGAACACCATGATGGTGGAGCTGGGCGAGCGGCTGTATTTTGCGGCAGGCTCTGATAAGAATATCAAGCTGACCACGAAGGATGACCTGGAGCTGTTCAAGGCTTACCTCAAGATGGATCAGGATAACTGGCTGAAATAGATGCAAGCTTGTAAGACTCAATGATAAACAGTTTCTGCCGGGAAAGCGGAAACAATAATGTTATGGGGTATGACCTGTCACTGACGATTACAGACCAGAGAAGAGGAAGAGAAGGCATGGCGCGCATGGATATCCGGTTTGCTCTGAAGCAGGTGATCAAGCAGGGGGTGCAGAATGTGGTGCTTCCTGTGTGTTATCAGGTGAATCGCGGCAGGGCAGTGGACCGGAAGCTTGTCGTCTTTGCGGATGCGCACCATAACAGCCGGCCGGCGGCGATGGAGCTTTTATACCGGCGGCTGAAAAAGAGCGGAAGGTACCGGATCATAGAACATTATCTGGATTATGGTGCGGCCGGGGCCGGGCAGGTTGCCAGGCATTCCATCCGGTTTATGAAGCTGTACGCGTCCGCCGGGTTTGTTGTCATCTGTGACAATTTCCTTCCGGCGGCATCCTGCCGGAAACGGGGAGAAACGAAGGTGATCCAGCTGTGGCATGCCTGCGGCTGCTACAAGAAATTCGGTTATGACGCGGAGGACGACATTCCGGCGCATTATCATGGGGCAAATGTCTACCGCAACGCGGACCTGGTGACGGTTTCTGGAAAAGCGGCTGTCAAACCCTTCGCGTCCGCCATGCGCCTTCGTGAGGATATTGTACAGCCGATCGGGGTCAGCCGTACGGACCTGTATTTCTCGAAGGCATGGAGGGAGCGGTGCGTATCGCAGTTCTACGGACGATATCCCCAGGCAAAAGGGAAAAAGGTCGTCCTCTGGGCGCCCACCTTCCGGGGGAATGCAGGCGTGCCGGAGAACGTTTCACTGGATCTTTCCCGTCTTCAGGAAGAGCTGGGCGATGGCTATCTGGTTCTGGCCCGCCTTCATCCTCATATGCGCCCATTGCCCGGCCGGGAGAAAACGAATGGAAATGGAGGGTGGGAGAGGTATCTGTGTGATCTTCCCACAGAGGAACTGTATCCAGTCACGGATGTGCTGATTGCGGACTACTCTTCCCTTGTCTATGAATACCTGCTGTTTCGGAAACCTCTGATCCTGTATGTGCCCGACCTGGAAACTTACCGAAAAAGGCGCGGGTTCTACATGCAGATCGAACAGCTCCCGGGCAGGATCGTTACACAACGTCCAGAGCTCGCGGCGGCCGTACAAAATATCGCACATGCCGCAGAAGACAGTACGGATCCGGGGGCATTCCGCCAGGATATCAATGCCGGCAGCGCCAGGATCGAGACATTTCTGGAAGCCTACATGGGAGCCTGCGACGGAAAAGCAACCACACGAATCGTGAAGTGGATCGAGGATCAGGGCTGAGATCTGTAGTTTCAGGCCGGCCCGCTGGCGGGGTGTGACTTGCAGCGACTTGCAGCTTTTTTACAATACTTCGCAAAAGAAGATACTTGTGCAGTTCCCGGATTCGTTGTACTATTGACAGAAACCGAAATCAGGGGAGGTTTCGGTACACTGTCCGGAAACGGGGAGAAGATCCGGTACAGTGGATACAAAAGACCAAAGGCTCAGACGGGTCTTTCAATAGAATTCATTGATCGGCGGCTGATGCGAATCATGCCCCGGACAGGAGTATAAGAGTTATAATGGGGAAAAAATATCATAAAAGGGGAATCCGTATCAGCACCGTGGTCTGGACGGTGTTTCTTGCCATACTGATGGTATGGTTTTTTGTGCATCCAGAGCTGTATCAGGTGTCCAGGACACTGGAGAGCGGCGCTGTGGAGACTTCCCTTTCCATCAAAAAAATCTTATTCATGGCCGTTCTGGCGATCATGGGGCTGGGCGCCCTTTGGATTCCCTGTCCGTTTTCCGAAAAACTGAAGAGGATTGCTGGCATCGTTGGCTTTGTGCTGACAGGCATTGTGTGCATTTTTGCGTTGGAATACGCGAATATCAAAGCGCACAGGGCACCGTGGTGGGTATGGCGCTCCATCGGGATGGAAAAGCTGTTTTTAACCTGGACGGTGGTGATGCTGTTTGCCCTGTGGTTTGCAGTGCTCTCGAACCGCTGGCAGACGGCTTCCATTCTGACTGCAGTTCTGGTCTGCGCATTCGGCGTGACCTGCTATTTTGTCTATACATTGCGCGGAGAAGCGTTCCTTGCTTCCGACCTGACAGTGCTGCAGACTGCGGCAAATGTGGCGGGCGGATACGAATATACGATTGATTTCCATACACTGATCCTGGTCATGTTCACCCTGTCCTGGAGCCTGATGATCCGGTGGACGGGTTCGGTGAAAATCTGCCCTTCGTGGAAGTGGAGAGGCATCTTTCTGGCTGCGGTGATCGCGCTTTCTATCCTGGAGAATCGGCTTTATTTGCATACAGACCTTTTGCGGGAATGGAAAGTCACGCTGAATAATTTCCGCCCTGAAAAGAGCTATAAGAAAAATGGTGCGATCCTGACCTTCCTGCGCAGCGCGCAGATGCTGGTGGTGGAGGAACCGGAGGGCTACAGCGAAAAGAAGGTGGAGGAAATACAGGCTCCTTACATGACAGCACCGGAAACGGAAGGGAGCGTGCAGGGAGCTGTTTCGGACGACGGCAAGGCAGCGGGGAAAGAGGCAGCCCCCTTCCAGCCGAATGTCATCTTTGTCATGGATGAGGCCTTCACGGACATGCAGGCGTACATGGACTTTGAGACGGACAAGGAGGTATGCCCCTTCTTCTCCGGACTGAAGGAGAATACGATCCGGGGCCTTTTGTACGTGTCCAGCTATGGCGGGCGTACCGCGAATACGGAGTATGAGGTGCTGACCGGCGATTCGGTGGGTTTCGTGCCTCCATCCACTACCCCCTATCAGCTGTACATCGATGAACCGATGCCCAACCTGGACGCGACGCTGGAAAATGAAGGTTACCGCCATACGGTTGGCATGCATCCGTACAATCCCACCGGGTATAACCGGAAAAATGTGTACCGGCTGTTCGGTTTTGACCATCTGCTCTTTTTGGAAGATTTCCCGGATGCAGAGAAGATTTACGGGAAGGTGTCGGATGACGCGGACATCGACCGGATCATTTCCGAGTATGAAGCTGCAAAGCGTGAGAGTGACGCGCCCTTCTTTGTCTATAACGTCACC
>CAMJIC010000012.1 GCA_946405675.1 uncultured Clostridia bacterium | reverse complement strand
GCGATAGGCGCTGAACACGGGATTGGCCTGCGGAAGACGGATGCAGCCATGGGATGCAACATGCTTTCCATAGATCGCCGGATTGATCCTGCCCGGCCATTTGTGCATACCGCCTCCAACCACTTCCGTATACCATTTCAGGTTATCAAACCAGGGGCGCTTGAAGCCGACCGTTGTCCAGCATGCGCGGGTAGGGGTATGCACACCGCCGGTAGAGCATTTGTAAACACGGTGCAGTCTCCATTCCTTCCCGGAAGCGCGGAAGATATTCACCCTTTGCTTATCCAGGCTGACCCAGATCAGGTACTTTTCATTTCCCCGCACCCCTGTTTTTTTATTGATGAAGGCTTCCTTAGTTTCCTCAGAGTAATCTCCTTCCTTTTCTATCGTAGTAAGATCTTTCTGAAACGACAGCCAGGAATTCGGAACCTTTACCTTTTCATCCTCATCTCCGCAAATGATCACACTGCTGCCATTGCCATAATAGCGGTTTATGACAACAACCTTGCTTCCGGCTTCCGCTATGACCTTTTTCCCCTTTTTGACATCCCTTCTCAGAACCGCCCTCCAGTAAATCGTATGAACCTTCTCCTTCCGGGGCGCTTTTGCAAAGATCGTTCCCGTGGAAAAAACCATTGTCATCGCCAGCATCAACAGCATAACGACTGAAAATCTCCTGATTCCATAGAAACGCTTATTCCGGCTTTTCAAATACATCTTTCACCCAATCCTTTCCTTGTTGATAATTGCGGTCATTTCATTCTCTCCGGCAAGCCCCCCGCTTTTTGCGGATACACTCCTTCAGATTTCCTACGCAACTTCACATACGATCATGCGCAGCTTTCCGTTGGGATCCGGGGGGATCACCTTCATCCACTCGAATTCGAACTGAAACGGTTTCTTGAAAATCTGATTTAATGATCCGGAAATATACTCCTCCAGCTGCGGCGCGGTCATGCCTGCATTCTCATCCCTCACGATCTGGACATGGATCAGGTCCCATGATTTCTGGATAAAGCGGATCTGAAGGATATCAGGGCAATGGGCGATCACAGGTGTCACCTCAAAAAAGCTGGTGACTCTGCCATCCTCATACCGGAAATAATCATTCAGCCTGCCTTCCATCTCCGTGATAAAGTGAACCCCCTGCCATGTGCGCATGATTGCCCTGTCACCCACCTCATAATTGATCAGAGGAAGATCTGTTTTATACAGAGGAGTGATTACAACCCTGCCCTGCCGGGTCAGCTGTCCGTCTTCATCGATCACATTAACCACAAAGGAGTCATTGTGCACGGCATAATAATCCTTCCCCGGAAGCCGCAGCATGCAGGCTCCGGTCTCCGCCGTCCCATAGGAATCTATAATGCCAGGCCCTAACTGTTCGATAAACAATGCACGGTCATTTTCCGTCACCTTCTCTGAGATCGGATCATAAAACTTCGGATGAAAGATTTTTTTCCCGGTTCTCTTCGCGTATAGGACCAGCCTCATCAGTTCCGTCTTATTCATATAAAGCCAATCCGGTTCATATGCATTGATCCGGTCTATCACTTCCTCTTCCGGTGCATACTGATCAACAAACTGATGCCGGAAAATCCCCAGCTTCTGCAGGAATGTGTCCCTGCCGCCCGGATTGACATCATGCATATTGATCCGGCTCATCGTCTTTCCTGTCAGAGGATTGTAGCCACAGCACAGCATCACCCGATACCAGTTAGCCTTCATATATGCTTTCTCACGAGGAGAAAACAGTACGGAAACAGGTTTTCCCGTAGAACCTGATGTCGTATCACAGATCCAGTCCTTATATCTCAGATCATCTTTCAGGCTGCCCATCCACTCCCGCAGCTCATTTTTCGTCAGGACAGGAAGCTTTGTCAGGTCGTCTCCCGTACGGATCTCTTCCGGATGTACCCCGGCCTTATCAAAACGCTCCCTGTAGAAATCAATCTCATATGCGCGCCGGACGAGCCTTTGTACCCTCTCATTCTGCAGCCGCATTACACGGGAAAAATTCTTCGGCACCTGGTGCGCCATCTGGGGCAGATCAGCCAGAATATACCCGTTCATCAGCTTTTTCTGTACATTTTCCAACATCAGCATCTCTTCCTTACACTACTTCAATCTCAATCTTTTCCAAGGCGCGGTTCAACGCGGCTGTCGCTTCCGTCAGTGTCTTCCCTTTGGTAATTACATGGCCGATCCGGTTTGGCCCGACATGGAACTTCTTTACCTGATCCCCGACGGTATAATCAAAAACAACCTCATAGACATTCGGGTCATTCTTTGGATTCCGGTTTGCCAGGGCAATGATCTCTCCATCCTTGTCACTCATCAGAAGCTTTGAAGCATTCGGCACATGCTGATCTGTGGGAAACTCCGGCTTTTGTCCAAGGGCCACCTCAATGATTTTCTGATAATAATCGTATCCATAGTAAATAGAAACCAGTTCCGCCAGGCATGTTGCGCCGGATCTTCCGCCCACCTCGAGGACATAGGTTTTTCCATCGCGCATGATGAAATCACAGTTACAGGCACAATTGTCCAGCTTCATTGCCTGAAGTGCCTTCCTGGTCGTCTCCCTGCAGTCCTCCAGCTGTACCTGGGTCAGCGCATAGGGAGCGAAATGCCCCGCCGGAACACCGGTGCTGCCATGGAAGATATAATCCCCATGAGGAAGAATAAACTGAACTTCCCCATCCATGACAAAGGCCTGCGCGCCAAATTCCCTGCCGACAATGAACTCTTCCACAATGTAATAATCTTTATGGGTAAATGCCTGCGCATTACGGATCGCCCCCTGCAGCTGGGAAGGGCGGTCCACTCTTGTGATGCCCCGGCTTCCGGAAGAATCTACAATCTTAACGATCAGAGGATACTCCAGTCCTTCGATCTTCTGATTCACATCCTCATTGAAATACACCTTCCGGTACTTTGCAGTGCGTACGCCATTCTCCTCATAGCACCGTTTCATGAGAACCTTATCACAGGCAAGCCTGGCAGCTTCATATGAGATCCCGGACAGGCCAAGCGCATCATTGACCCGTCCGATCGTCATAACGGCAACATCCGTCCCCGCAGTGCAGATCCCATCGATGTTTCTCTCCCGCGCTGCCTGAAGGACCGCTTCCGAATCAACCGTATTGATATGCAGAACCTCGTCCGCATATGCAAATCCCGGATATTTCCCAGGAATGGAAACCGCAATCGTATAGATTCCCATTGCCTTTGCCGCCCTGATCAGCGGAACCTGATAAGTCCCTGCTCCCATGATCATAAGCTTTTTCATGATATCGCCTCCTCTTTCCTGACAGGGTACCCATCCGGCTCATTTCCCTGACGTGATCCCTGATCATATCCATCTATCTGTCTCACTACGAACTGCGGATTATTGCTCATGCCCAGGAAGATCCTCCCGATGTATTCTCCGATCAGGCCCATGAACAGGAGAATCAGGCCGGAGAAGAAAAGAATTGCAACCATGACGCTCGGCCAGCCAATGGCCGTCACCGGCCGGACAATCTTGCGTACCACTACACAGATGATCCCGATCAGCCCTGCCGCGGAAAAAAGATACCCCAGCACAGTCGCGATCCTGAGGGGAACGATGGAGAAACCAATGATATTGGCCCATAGCCCGATCAGCTTGCGCAGGGTATATCCGCTCTGGCCCACCTCTCTCTTAAAATGCTCCACAGGCACGCAGCTGATATTGCGCGTCACCCGCAGAAATACGCCCTGGATGTGGGTATAAGCACTTTTGTACTGAATGGCATAGTCACGGACAAACCTGCGGATCACCCAGAAGGAACTGGTCTTCATGTCCTTCGGTTTCCCGATCAGGATCCGGAGGGACCACTGGTTGAACCGGCTTCCAAGATTCCGGCCGCCCGAATGTTCTTTATGGGGATAATATGCATAGACAATATCAAACCCTTTATCCATCTCATCCAGAAGCCTGGGAAGCTGGGTGGGGCTGGTCTGGCCATCGTCATCCATGGAGATAATGATATCCCCCTTCGCGTAATTCAATGCAGCCATCTGGGCATTGTGCTGGCCCGCGTTTTTCGCAAGCTCAACAGCAAGTACGTTCGGGTACTGCTCCACCAGATTCCTGAGCTCCCTGACGGTTGCCCCCCCATCCGGACTGCAGTCATCCACAAGAACGAACTCCACATCGCCGCGTTTCATCTGCTCAAACTGCTCCATCGTCTCCAGGACCACCTTGCGGATAGTCAAAGAAGATTTGTAGCATGGAATGATCACTGTATACAGCATATTTCCTTCCGCCTGTTATATCCTGAACTGCCACTGCCATTTCTCAGTTCATCACATAATCTATGAGCATCTGTCATTGTTCAGAACCTGTTCTGAACAATGACGCATCGGGCGAGGCTTCACATCCCGAAATGCCCGATGCCACTTAATTTACACTTTCATACGCCCTCAGCAGCAAGTGTTTCAGGCTGTCCTGAATCGTTACGGGCATCTTACCACATTGCTCACAATAATTCCATCTTTACACCCATGCACCATCAAAACCTGCAGGTCACACCCGACAGGAGATGACTTATTCTCTTCAGAAGGGCTCCAGGGAGAACAGGAGCACACCGCAGATGATCATGATATTGCCAAGCAGCTTCCAGCCGGTGAGCTTCTCCTTGAGCACCAGCACAGAGAGGAGCAGGACGAAAACATACGTAAAGGTATCGATCACCGGTCCGTACTTCAGGTTCACCTTTGTGTAAGCGTAGGTATTGAGCAGCAGCACTACGCCAAAAATGAAATACGCCGTAATCACTTTCTTATTCAGATACGCCCCAAGCCTGCCCTCATGGGGTTCGTTTGCGCTGAGCTTCAGAAGCAGCTGTGAAACTGCCGAAAAAAAAGTAAGTACAAACATCAGGATGAGATATTTATTCATGGAACACCACCACCAAAACACCTGCGATTACGATCAGGATCCCCACAATATTGGAAGCGCACAGATTTTCCTTAAAAATGATTACGGCCCAGATCTGTACCCATACCAGGTAAACGGTCCGGTTCGCATATGCCACATTCAGGTCGATTCCCTGAATCACTTTCTGCCAGAAAACAGCGTAGACCGCGCAGTTGAGCAGCATCAGAAACAAAAAAAGCCACAGATAAGGGGAACGGATTCCCTCTTTGTTATAAAATACGCTTGCAGCTTTTGAAAAAACGCTGGTCAGGGAGAACAGCAGGATCGTCAGATGAAGAGGAATGAATCGTTTCAGCTTCTCCATAATTCCTCCAGACTCTTTCCATTTATCTCAATGCAGCTTTGCACCCTGGAAACCGCTTCATCCAAAACACCTTCGCGGTCAGTTTTCGCAAGGACATGTCCTAATCTGTCTGTTCCATCCGACATCGCAAACACATGAGTCGCAACCGGATAGTCAATGACCACCTGAATGCCGCTTCTTCTGATCTGTTCCAGGCGTTCCATATCAATTCCTGTGATCACTCCCTCTGTCGGGCTGGTAATCAGCTTCGCCATACATGGCACTGTGCCTTCGCGCGAAGGAAACGCAGCTTTCCCGCCTGATGCCTCAAGCAGCATTGCTTCATAATAGTCAAACCCATAATGCGCCTGGATCAGTTCCGGGATACAGGTTGCACCGCATCTTCCCCCAAGCTCAATCAGCCATGCCTGATCTCCATCCATGAAGACATCCGCATTAAAGCAGCAGGCATCAGCGCCTGTCGCATCCGCCGCAAGCTGCAGCTGTTCCCTCAAGTCTGCAAGGGCGCTCTCACTCAGGGGACAGGGAAACGTATGTCCCACCGGCACAGTGGAATGCTCTCCATGGTAGATGAACTTGGCATGAGGTGCAAAGAATACGATCTTATGGTCACGGATAAAGCCGTCTACTCCTATCTCTATCCCTTTCAGCATCTTCTCTACAAGCACGTAATCCTGGTTTGTTCTCTCCGCCGCAAGCCGGAATGCCTCCTGCATGCCATCTTCCTCAAAAACCGCCGTGATTCCCCTGCTGCCTGAGCTGTCTACCCGCTTCACAACAACCGGATACCCGATCTCACGGGCAATCTCAATAGCCTGAGAGACATGATAAGCCCTTCGTCCAAACGCACACCGTACCCCATGCTTCAGGAAGGCTTCCTTCATGAGCGCCTTATTGCAAAGCACCTCGGCAGAGCGCACCGGTATGCCCGGCAGTCCCAGCCGGCCACAGGCATAGCCGATCGATGAAACAGCTACATCTGTCCCGGTCGTGCAGATTCCGGCAACCTTCTCTCCGGCCGCGGCCTTAAGAACCTGTTCCTTGTCTCTTGTGTCAAACAAAAGCACCCGGTCAGCGGCCTGAAAACCAGGATAATTTCCGGGAATACTGACGGCTATGGTCTCAAAGCCCAGCCGCCTGGCTGCATTGATCAGTGGAAGCTGGTATATTCCCGCTCCAAGGATCATCATCTTTTTCATACCTTCCTGTCCTCGTCCTTCATATTCACCATCTCCCGGATCACATACTGAGGCGTCTGATTGATCGACAGCACAATCTCCCCTATATACTCCCCGATGATCCCCAGCACCAGCAGGGTAAATCCAAAGAAAATCAGCATGACGCTTAAGGTAGATGACCACCCCACTGTCGTGGTCGGATCCATCAGCTTGTGAACAACGGTCAGGATTGCGGCGACAAATCCGATGAATGCAGTCACAGCCCCCAGCACAGAAGCTGTCCTGAGCGGAAGCACTGAATAATTCCAGTAAGCCATCCAAAGCTTCAGCAGCTTACGGAATGTATAGTTGCTCGATCCGTATTCCCTCTTGTGATGCTGGATGGTCACATTCCCGATGTTGTGTGATGTCCGGAAAAACAGGCCGTCTACATAGGGATTATAATTCCGGTATTTGATCACCTCATTGCGGACCTTCTCTGTGATCAGCCAGAAATTGCTCGACTGAATATCCTTCGGTCTTCCCAGCAAAGCCCGGGAGGATACTTTATTCAGCCAGCTTGTGAGATTTTTCCCCGCTGTATTGGTGCTTTTCTCATAAACGCCATAAACGATGTCAAATCCTTCCCTCTGCTTCTCCAGAAGCTTCCTGATCTGGGAGGGATGCGTCTGAAGGTCGTCATCCATCCCGAGGATCAGTTCTCCGTGTGTATAATTCAGCCCGCACATCAGCGCGTTGTGCTGTCCAAAATTGCGCATCAGGCTGATCCCATGTACCTGTTCATAGTCCTTCGCCAGTGCGGTGATCTGCTGATATGTACGATCCCTGGAATTGTCATTTACCAGAACGAACTCCACTTCATATCCATCAATTGCATCAAACTCCTTCAGCGTCAGCTCCACTACTTCCCGGATCGACTTTTCTGAATTATAGCAAGGTATTACAACTGAAACCAGCATCATTCTGCCTCCTTAGCGTCTCCGGGCAAAGCCTTTTCTGCAAGATAATCAAAATATAGCGGAAGCCCTCCTGTATGAAGGAACAGGATATTCTGATCCCTGATCTCATGCTCCTTAAGATAGTCAAGCATGCCCTGCAAAGCTTTCCCTGTATAAGTTGGATCCAGGGAAATGGATGTCTCCAGGAATACACGGTCAATCAGATCCGTCACCCTTTGATCAACGATCCCATACCCGCCGCAGTTATACTTTGTCTCAACATGCAATGCCTCTTCCAGCTTCTGCGGGACCTTTCTTCCTTCCTTTTCATACCAGGCCCTGGCCGCTTTGTTCAGACAGCTTTCTGCCCGCTCACTGGATCTGGATGAAATGGAGATGCCGATGACGGACACTTTGCTTCTTGCTTCCAGCATCCCTGCCGTAAGCCCTGCAAGTGTGCTTCCGGTACCGCACGCTGTAAAGAGATAAGCCAGTCTGTTCCCCGTATCCGACTCCCACTGAAGGATCTCGGGACACGCTTTCACATAGGCATCAACAGCAGTCCCTTCGTTTCCTGTCCCAAAACGGTTTCCATAAATATAATACGGACGCTTCCCCTCCTCACGGAGCATTTCAAAGGCCCTGTCAACCGTGTCGGCGATCCTGTCTTTTCTGCACTGCAGGATACGGGTCCCATATAGCCGGATCATCTTCTCATTAAAGGGCATGCGGCTGCTTTCCTCATGCTCGCTTGTCTCGATCATGATAGTCTCGATATGAGCTGCTGCGCACATAGAGGACAATACCCTGCACAGGTTCGATCTGCGGTCACCATACATAATCATGGCATCGCAATTCCTGGCAAGGCAATCCTCCAGGAACGACCATGCGATACGTACCTTATTTCCGCCAAAAGAAAATGGCAGGAGGTCATCTCTTTTGATCCAGATCCGGTTTCCGCCTTCATTTGCCAACGGAAACTCCTGCACGGGTGTAACAGTCAGGATCGGTTCCATCATACTCTGCCTCTCTTCCTTAACCAAAGGCATGCAATTCCACCTTATTCCCCCGCATAAGCTTCAGGCTGCCTTCTGCTTTTTCCGTTGCCAGATCATTCCAGAGATCAAAAGAAGCATACCTGCGAGAAAGCAGATATTCCCTTCCATTTGCATCGGTGTCCGATATACCAGGCGGACCGAATGGGTGCCTTTTTGCATCACCAATCCGCTCCAGCAGCCATTTGTCCTGAAAAGCGGCACGTTCTTCCCATCCACTTCCGCGCTCCAGCCTTCACTGTAAGGGATGGAGAACACCAGCACACTGTCCTTGGGACACTCTGAAACACCAGTGACAGCATCCTCCAGAATCTGTTCCTGCTTCATCGCGCCGGAACACATCGCACTGACCTTCTCCTTGTATCCTTCCAGAGGGATCTGAACGATTCCAAGCTTTCCAATCTGATATTTTCCTTTTTTCGAAAAAGACAGTGTAATCTCTTTTTCTGTATCTGCGTCTGCTGTTCCCAGGTTCACCAGATAATTGGAGCGCAGCATTGTATAGGTTTCATTTTCTGTCAGCAATGACACAGTGTCCTGCACATCTTCCGAACGAACACGCAGCTTTGCCGCAACAGAAGGCAACACTCCTTCCAATAGCAGATAACTGGCATAGCCCTCCCGCATGTTTGCGCGGAACACATAGCCTGAACGTTTTTTGGCGGCTTTCAATACGATGCTTCCATCCGCTTTCTCACGTACCTTCATTCCGGACTTTCCCCTTGCCTCTGAAACAGGCACAAGGCCGATCCCGGCTTTTTGGTATTCATCAGCAGTCAGAGCCTCCCCATCAAAAGAGGATGCCGCATCATCTTCCAGGACAGCCGCATCCAGGCATACAAACTCTCTTTCCGCTTCTGTCAGCTTCTCATATTCGCTCATCTTCATGACACGGCTCATGCCATACGAGAAAGAAAGAGGGTGCTCATTTTCATAGATAGCCACTTCACCATCCGCATACACCGGTTCCGGGCCATATCCATACGGAATCGCTGCCTTGCTGGCAGGATCTGTCATAAAATAGCGCACCCCTGCCAGCTCCTCTGACACCGTTCTCCCATCCATGTGCCTGATATGAAGCATGGTCGTCAGCCCTGTATTCCCTGTCTTTTTTAAGGTGTCTATCTCCGATGCGTTCATCACGCTGTTGTACATCTGGATGCCCTGGTATCCCAGAAGCAGGGCGGCATTGTCCTCCGAGTTTCCTGAAAATACACCATCTACCCGGTAAAAGCCTTTTTGCCCTGTTTCCGGAATCTTCAGATAGTTGGCATAAACACTGTTCCGATACCAGGAAAGCGTGTCTCCTGCATCCCTGTAATACCGAGGCAGATTCCCAAAGGGTTTTGCAAATGTCATCACACCATTCACGATACAGGAAACCAGGCACACACTCAGCAGGACACCTTCTGTCTTTTTACGGCTCCAATGCCGGCCAGTCAGCAGAATCAACGCTGTGAACACCGTGAGCTGCAGCGCGCCGGCAATGGGATACAGGTCAAAACCAGTAAAAAACATGGAAACTGCCACTGCTACATCGTAAACAGCACATCCAAGCAAAAGCACCCTTTTCTGATGTCTGTCCAGCGCACAGAAATCAGGAAAAGAAAATGATACCACACACCCCAGCAGCAACGCAATCAGGAAGACCCAGCGATTGTTCTCATTGTTCATGGCGGCCATCAAAAACCCGCCTGCAGGGATCAGAAGAAACCCAAGGGCAATGATCAGAAAAACACGTAAAAGGATGCGTTCCTGATGCCTTGCCCTGCCCTCCATCTCCTTCCTGACCGCAAAAAGAAGAATGATTGCAGGAAATACGAGAACCGCATAGTTCAGATGGGTTCCATTTCCGGATGCCCGAAGCGGGCTGATCAGATTGACCAGCCATGCGCCATAGCGTCTCTTATCCGCATACACCAGAAGATTATTGACAGCAGTCAGACGCTCAGAACGATAGCTGCCCATATAGCGCTTCAGCGTCGGGAGCAATGTGATACAGGAAATCAGGAATCCGATCCCGTACGCTGCAATAAAACGCAGCAGCAATACCAGAAAGCTTCTGACACGATTCTTTTGATAAATCTGGAAAAAACGTACGAATACGTACAACACCGCCGCGACCGAAGCGATATACATAAAATAATAGTTGCTGATGAAGCTGACCGCCGTCATCACAGAAAACAGGACGAATCCATGCCTTTCTCTCCGGCACGTTCCTTCGGAACTGAGCGTTGTCCGGATCGTCTCCGCCTGATGCCAGGAAGATCCTATCATATACTCCGCGCCAAGCAAAAGCAGCGGAAGCGTGATGAGCGGAGACAGGTAGGTCGGGTGTACGATCCCAAGGCTGAAGGTATATCCGGTAAAAAGATATACCATGCTCCCGGTCAGCACCGCCCATGCGCCATATGGATCCGGACCGTTATTCTTTTTACAAGTGCCGTTGATTCTTTTCCATGCAAATACATATACAGAAAACGCAAGCCCTGCCAGATACAGCCGGAGGAAGATCAGAAACTGATAAAGAAATTCCACTCCTGATTCCGGCACAAATACAGACAGAAAATCCAACGGATGGAAACGCACAACTGCATTGATGTCATCCCCCATGCCGATGGTAAAATCAAACCGCCGCGGGGTGAAATCCCCATGCAAAAAACCGCTGACGGCTTCTCTCAGCCAACGGCCCATATATTCCAGCTGCAGGATATACTGGGACTGTCCATCTCCATTTCCGACCAGACACTTCCCTCCGTACGCAAACGGGAAAAAAACGCATGCACTGACCAGCAGAAAGAGAATCGTATAGATCAGGAAATATTTACGTGTCAGTCTTTGATTATCCATTCATCCTCCAGTCAACGATGAATACGCAAAGCCAAACCCCTGCCGGCGGAACGTCCTGTGGGTAATGCCTCATGCCTGGTGCCGGGGCTTTTTCAGCGTACGGAATGAAACAGCAATGATCAGGATCCACGCCAAAAAGGAGATCAGGCTGATTGCCATGCCTGTGCCAAGTCCAGGCGTCGTGTATTTCAAAAGGATATCATGCGATCCTTCCGGAATCAATGCTCCCAGGTAGCAGTTGTTCGAGCAAAACAACGGAACCTTCTCTCCGTCCACGTAAAGATTCCAGCCTTTCTGGAAAAGCACCTGGAATGTAACCACCTTTTCCCGGCTCATATGGATCGTCCCGGATACCCGGTTTGGGGATATCTCCGGATCCGCCATCGCATCCTGGGACAGCTTCTCAATCTCCTGCCTCATGCCTTCCACAGGAATATACACAATAGAGGCGGAATCAAGGTGATAATGTCCATTCTTGCGGAAGGTTACAGATATTTCATTTTCCTCTCCCGCACTGCCGGCTCCCAGGCCGTCCATCAGGTCAACGATGTAGTCTTCCCTTCCAAGAGTATAGGTATCCTGAGCCCCCCTCAGGACAAAGACCTTTCTCAGTGACCCCGATGTGATCTTGATCTTTCTTGACTCTTCCTGTGCCCCGAGCCCTTTTAACAGCAGAAGGCAATGGTATCCAGGGATCGTCTCGCAGGGCAGCGTCAAAACGCCCTTCTTTTCGCCTGTCGTATACCCGTCTTCTGTTCGTTCCATTCCCTGCGCGGAAGCGGGAAGATCCAGCTCTTTTATAAGCAGGTCCTCCGGAAGCGAAGTGATGCGGTTCATATGTTCCGCCCCGGGGACATCAGCAGGATCGATCACGGCTGCATGTACCTTGATCAGCTCCTGCGAAGCTGAATCCATCTGCGCCTGATCCTGTACCCAGATGACGGAGTCATAGCTGTAAGCAAATGGAAGCGCCATCTCATTTTGATAGACATAGTAGCGCTTGCTCTTCAGGACAGGTTCTTCAGAAAAACCATAAGGGCGGTCGCCTTCCCTCTTCGTCAGGTAATACTTCACCCCTGCCAGGCTCTCCGTCGGAAAACGTCCATCCAGGTCCTGAAGATGGGTGAGAGAATCCAGCCCGACATTGTCTGTCTGAACCATGGACTCCATCATGCCTGCATTCAGGATACTGTTGTAGATGGAAATTCCATGATACCCGGAATAAATCCCGGAATTCTCCGTTCCTGCTTTCAAAGCAGAAACATCAATCCTGTAAAAACCATCCTCATCCAGCTTCCCCACGGTTTTTCCGGGTCCTTTTTCAAACCGCCGAAATGCTTTCCCGGCATTTGTGCAGCGCGCAGCCATGTTGCCGAAACCGGGCAGCCAGGTGATCCATGCATTCAACACTACGGAGGTACTGGTGACAGCAAGGACAATCATCCGGACTGCCTTCCGTGAACAGCTTCTGCGGCCTGCCGTGATCAGGATCACCGTACATGTGAGCATCTCCAGCACAGCTGCAAAGGCAAAGATCCCCCGCTTCGTAAAGACTGCCGCCGCAGCGGAAAGTGCCGTAAACGCTGCAGCACCTGATGCAAGAATCCTGGCATTGACCACGCTCAAATGAAAAAAGGAATCCGCCATAAAGGCCACTGTCATTCCGAGCGCCAGCGAAATCAAATAGATCCAGCGGTTGTTTTCATTCTGGAAGCCTGCCATGACATAGCCTGCGGCAGGAATCAGCAGGCAGGCCAATTCTATGCCCAGGAAACATTTCAGTGTACGGTATTTCCTTCGGCGGAAACAGAAAAGCGAGAAAAGAGCAGGCAGGACAATAACTGCGTAATTCAGATTAGTCCCATTCCCTGAGCTGGCAAATGGGGTGATCAGGTTGACCATCCATGCAAAGTACCGTCTTGGATCCGAATAAACCAGGAGATTCTGCCTGATCGCGGTCTGCGTTGTTCTGGCTGAATTCGCGTACCGTATCATCGTAGGCAGAAAAACTGCCATCGACATACCTGTACCGACCAGATAGAGGCCAATCATCCTGATCAGCAAGGACAAAAACACTTTTCCCCGGCTGTCATTGTGCCGGACAGTATGCCTGTAATAATCCGGAAAACGGACCAGCATGTATACCAGAAGTCCGATGGAACTGATATACATAAAATAATAGTTACTGACAAATCCCAGAAAAATCACGATCGGAAACAGGACAGCCCCTGTCATGCTTCCTTTCATGTCTTTTTGCCTCGTCCGGTTCCCTTCCTTACAGGAAGCCGACTCCATCACCTTTTCAGCCGCGAGCAGCATCAGGGGAAGAATGATAAACGGAGCGGCATAGGTAGGATGATTCATCACCCGCATGAGCATGTATCCGCAGAAAACATAGACCATCGCCCCGGCTAAGATGCCTGCAGTGGAAACGGGATCCGTCAGCCTCCCTGGCTCCTTATCGCCAATTTTCTTCCATGTCAGGGCAAATGCGCAGAAGCAAAGGCCGGAGAGGTAGTACCTGATCAGAAGGATGGCGTCATATAAGTACTCGGTCAGATCGCCCGGACAAAAAACAGAAAGAAAATCCAGCGGGTGAAACCTGACGATCGCGTTAATGTCATCTCCGGGCCCGATGGAAAAATCATACATGACCGGCTCAAAAGTGCCATGTAAGAATCTGGAAATATTTTCCCTGAGATACTCCCCCATATAACGCAGGTAAACCACATACTGAGAACGTCCGTCCACCTGATAGACAAAGCTTTTTTTCAAAAAAAGAAATGGGAGAAAGCACAGAAAAGCACATACGGCAAACAGTATGGTATACTTCCACGCAACATCACGCAAACGTATTCCGTTTTCCGCTTTCCATTTCCGTTTCCGGCAGGAAACCTGATTCTCACCTTTCACTGCAAAATCTCCTTCTTGTGCCCATTTCTATGCAAAAAGAGGTACGGGAGCCAGAACCCTCTGATTCCCATGCCTCTTTACCTGTTTACGGATGGATTCACTATTTTGGCAAAACAAACTGCATTGCATGCGACGCAGCCCTGCCGCAGGGAATAACCCTAATATCACTCCATCAATAGTTTACAACCCTCGTATGAAGGGGGATTGTATTAAACATCCAGATCGCGTCTGTAGTGGGAAGACGGATACAGCTATGGGACGCAGGATGTCTTCCGATATTCTTTGAATATCCGCCGCCTACCCACTTATGGAAACCGCTTCCGGAAAACTCCACATAATACTCCGTCACCGTATTGATCACGGAGTTCGAATACCTGTACACCCTTTCCTTAAAGTCAACTTCCATGTTGAAGTGTACTCTTGTCGGATGCGTAGCCATGCCGCTGGAACACTTGATGACACGAATCAGCTCCCAGTCTCCTCCTTTTCCGCTTCCTTTAAAAACATTCACCCTCTGCTTGTCAAGGCTCGTCCAGATCAGGTAATTGGTTTTAGAGGTCAGATGATAGCGCTCATTCACGAAATCTTCTTTTACCGCAACACTATAGTCGCCATCCCCAATCGTACAGGCATCAGTTATGAACTCCAATGACTTATATGCAATCCGAAACCTTGTCCCATCCACTTCGCACAGGCACGGCGTACCTGTATTGGGGCGGCTGACCACCAGCACTTCATCCCCCTTTTCAAGTTCGATCTCTTCATAATCATCCTGGAACGACACATCGGTTTTCAGCTTTGCCTTCCAGTAAATACTGTGCACCTTCTTTCTTTTGTCCACCTTCGCAAAGGCCGTAGCAGAAAATGCAACACAAAGTGCAACCATCAACACAGTTGTTACAAATAGCTGTCTTTTCGTTCTTATTCTCATCCTCTTCCTCTCATCTGATTGTATTGCCATGAACCCCGTACATCTGCCCCGCCCTTCGCTTCGCTGTATGAATCAACCAGGAACTTCCAGTCCTTTTTCATCCCAAAGGACACGTAAGGGCGACCGATCAGATAACAAAATGATTATATCAGAAATATGTCAAATGGCAATCCCGAGATACACATCACACCTTACTTCTGCGGCGGGCCAGCCAGATCCCAAAGCAAATCAGGAACGACAGCACGGACGTAACGATGGACAGGGGAAGGAGACGGGAACGATATGTCAATTTGAAATGATGTTCTCCCTTCCCAACATAAAAGCCCATGTAACAACGATTCGCCTTTACCAGGCGGACTGGCTCACCATCTACTTCCGCCTCCCATCCCTTCGAGTAAAGAACTGAAAGTGCGACAAAACGGTTGTCCCCATCCTCCAGATCTCCCTCTATCGTATTTGGGGAAACAGAGGGCATCGGGCATCCGCCTTCATTTCTCTGCCCGACATCCTGCTGGTATGACTCCATCGGAATATAGACCAGCTCCAGGCCTGAAATACTGCATGTTCCTTTTCCATTCAGCCGGATCTGGATATTATCAGGCTGATCCACATCAGAATATCCCATATATACCATGACATTCTTCAATGGGATGTAGTAATCATTCCCCGGTGCCTTGATAAACTGCTTCTTTTTGCCGAAGGAGTTGATAAATGTCAGGCTTTCATTGTCATTGGGTTCATTCGCATCTTCGTAAGCCAGGTCCGTCAGCCGTACGTAACACTCAAACCCTGCTCTTCGCTGATACGGAAAGGACAACACACCATCGCGTCCCAGCTCAAATCCATCCTGTCCTGAGTGTCCCTTCCCATCAAAAGAAACATCATTCTCCGCTACAACTACTGTCTGTTCTTCCGTGGCAGGCCGGTCCACCTTCAGTCCCATCTCCTGCAGAAGATCAATCTCCTTCTGCTCCAACACCGCCGCTCTCATCTGAACCTGCTGCTTTGCAGCTGCACTGAGGGCTTCATATTCCTCTTCCGGCAGCAGTGTATCATAAGTCCAGGCAAAGTTGAGGGGAAACTGATTCCTGTAAAGAATGCTCCCATCCTCAGCCCGGTCTGAAGTCTCCTCAAACCCAAAGGGAATGAAGCCGTCCTCTTTCTCTGCCAGATAAAACCGAACAGATGCAAGATTCTCGCACACAGCCCTTCCATCCATAGACAGAATCTTCACCGTACTTTCCAGCCCCGGATTCTCCAGCTCCAGAAGGTATTCCTGAAGTCCTGCATTCATGATGCTGTTATACTCCGCGATCCCATGATAATCATGATAGAGCGAGCTGTTCAGCCATGTTCTGCGGTTATAACCGGTATCCGCTCTGCAAAACGGCTCATTCGTCACCTGATTCAGCATGGCCACAGGCTGGCTGTCATAGAAGGAAGGAAGTTCCTCCAGCTTCATAAATTCCTCTACGACATTCCCCAGCCCCGGGAGATACGTCGCAATCCCCAGCGCAGCCGCACTGATCAAGGCAATCACAGCCGTAACCAGGCAATAGACCTGATAGGATACATGCTTCCTTCCCATCAGCACAAACGCGAGGACTGTCGCAACAAGGCACAGGCAGCCCACCGCGATATTCAGGCAGTACCCTGCGCTGATGTGCACACGCTCCCTCATCATGTACAGGAACATTGTCCCCGCCGCATAGAATACTGCTGTTACAGATAAGGCTGCCCATGTGATCTTCCTGTGCTGCGGTCCCTTCTGGATGACGCAGACAGTCGCGAATGCAAGAGTAAATGCAATGATAAATGTCCACCGGTTTGATATATTGCCAAAAGCCCCCATGACCAGGCCCGCAGCAGGAATCACCAGCCCGATGGCTTCCGCCAGCAATGCCAGACGAAGGGAGAATACCCCCTGAACCCTGTCAAAGATCAGGATCATCAGAACCGGTATGACAAGCGCGACCAGGTTCAGACGCGTATTATACCCCGCCTCCACATTCGGACTGATGAAGCCCAAAAGAAGGTTCCCCAGATATTTCACAGGATAAAACAGAAGGGACTTTCCCACACCGTCTATATGCACACGGTCAGATGCAGACAGACGCTGAAAAGCCGGAACCAGAACGCAGGCTGCCATACCTGCACCGGCAATCCCGGCCATGAGAGCGCGGAACCCTGTTATTAAAAAATGAGCCAGACCTGCTGAATCTCCAAACGTCCGGTCACGGTACATCTGTACATAGCGAAACAGGAAATAGGCAATTACAGCGATCGTACATATATAAGCGTAATAATAGACAGCAAAAAAAGCCCCGCCTGTCATAAAAGCCAGCCAGATCCCGCTCCCATCCCGCAGGAGCCGCTCCACCCCCAAAAGCATCAGAGGAAGCATGATCGTAGCTGCTCCGAAAACCGGATGCATCGGAACGCGACGGATCACAAATCCGCTGGAAAGATAGACAATACACCCGATCAGTATGGCACGATCCTCCATCTTCCGATAACGGCAGTAAAGAGAAAAAGCAATCCCTGACAGATAGATCCTGACAAATACCAGAAGGGTATAAAAATAACCCAGAAAACGGGCCTGTACAAAGACACTGATTGAATCAAGCCTGTTGACCCGGGCCGCCGCGCTGATCCCGTCTCCCATGCCAATGGAAAAATCATAGGATCGGATGTTCCAGTTTCCATGAAGGATTCCATTCAGCGTCTCCAGCAAAAAACGCCGCAGAAAGACCAATTGGGGAAAATACTGTGTTCTTCCATCCACCTCCCAGACCATGGAACGGCCTGTCATCAGAAAGGGAATAAACATGCCCGCGCTCAGAAGCAGAAACACAAACGTATACCACAGATAATAATACGGAATGCGTTTTGTCCCCTTCATCCCTCTTGTACCTTCCATATCTTCACGGCTTGTCATGTTCAATCGTTATTCTCCGGTAACTGCCTGGAACCATACATTCTTCTGATCACGCTCCGGTTTCTTCCGCCTTTGCAGGCTGCACGCCCTGCACTTCTCCCGTTTCTCCCGCTTCTCCCTTACCAGGAGCCTCGGAATTCTGTGTGACAGAAACAAGCTGATACATGTTTTCCCCGTTGAAGGTACCCACTTTTCTGGCCTCCACCTGGTCATCATAATACTCATGGAGGTATGTGATCGTCCAATCAATGTGATTATCGATCCACAATACCGCATCATTGTTGATCGAATCCCTGTACGGATTCTCGACTCCGTATTTTCGCAGCGTCGCGACGTAAGAAGGGCTTCCGGCAGGCCAGCCTCCCAGCACACACATGTTAGACACTGCATCGATCGGCACCAAAGACAGAGGTGCGTATGCTGTAGAAACAGAATACAGGCCAAGCTTAGACACATACAGATGATCCACATCCCTTGCAGTCTCGGCGATGCGGTTTGCATTGTCCACCCGTGCGGCTTCCTTCTTTTTCGTGTTATGCTTCCAATGTACTCTCCACGCATTCTGGTTCAGAGCAAGAATAACCAGCACCAGTACAGCCGCATACCTCCCACTCAGCACAAACCGGTCCTTGTCCAGGAAAAAAACAAAAATCAGACACAAACAAAACCAGATCGGGCTGTCCACCCGTTCCAGGTTATACCTGCCCTGAAAGAACATGATGAAAAAAACGCCTGTGACAGCGATGATTTCCAACACCAACGTAAGGATAACCTGCCACTTTCTTTCACCAAATGCAAGAACCAGGACTGCCATCACAAGAAAGCAGTAAAACATTGGGTTTTCAAACCACTTGTAGGGATACTTATCAAAAAAATCCCGTATCGTTTCCTGATTCAGCTGATTATGTTTTTGGACACTGAGAATTTTTTTCTGCGCCTCCAGCGGAAAAACGTCCGGGTCATAAAAATTCCATTTAGAAAACAACCGATACGCACTTCTTGTAATTCCGAGCGACTCATACAGCTCTTTGTTCTCTTCATAGGAAGGAAAGCCATAATCCATGATATCAGACCTGACATCATTCAGCTCTTTATATGCAGCCGCTTCCGGCGAAGTCCGGTAAGACAGCTGATTAATCCCCCAGGCTCCTGCACAGAGGGCCAGAACAAAAGCAAGACTTCCAAAGTAAGACCCTGCCCGGCGCAGCCTCCTCCCTTTCTTCACTTCTCCCAGTCGCAGCAAAAGTCCTGCTCCCATCACACACCACAGCGCGAACATCACATAGGCTTCCCTGTCACGATACAGATATCCATAGAGGGTGATTAAGCCCCCAACCAGAAGACAGCCGTAGGAAAGATGCCTTCTGGTCATCGCAAATACAACCAAAAACAGGCCTGCCGCAGCACAGATCCCCGCAGTCTTGGTAAACTGAACCGATGTATAGGCATCTGCGGCAAAAAAAGACAAAAGAAACATGGAAAGCGAAACAGCGCTCCATCTTGGAAACAGCTTCTGTATCACCCACGTCATTGCGGAAAACGCACAGAACAATCCAAAATACTGCAGCACACCATACCACGGCACCATATTGGTCGCACGGTAGAGCGCAGCACACACCCATCCGACAATGGTATTGATAAACAGAAGATGCGGATCCTGGATCGGACGTGCCCGGTTTACAAACAACGCAATCGTGATATCATCGTTTGTGTCAAATTCCGGACGCATGATCAGAAGAATCACAGCCAGAAACACTGCATTAAAAAGGATGCAGGCAAAAGCATTCTCCCTGCATCTGTCAAACCAGCTAAGTGTTTCTCCTTGCTCTCCTCCGGAAACCATGCCTTGCTTCTGTAACTGAAATTCCATCATCCAACCAACTTCCTGTTCATCAGTCTCAAGCTCTCTGACTGCCGCACCGGAGCGTGCTGCAATCCAAATCAACTACTCCTTCAAATAACGTGTCCATTCCCTGTAGCTTCCTGTCTCCGTGACAGAAATAAAACCCATGTCACTGAGCTTCTGCGCTGCCTGGCAGCTGTCATCCGAATCATACCCGTAAACATAGATCATCATCGACCGGTCCGGGATCGCCTCATCCGCCCGCTCCACGATCTCCTTCAGGGGAAGATGCACGGCGCCGTCCACATGGCCTTTTTCATAATCAGGCGCATCTCTTACATCTACGATGCAGTAAGCCGGCTCAAAGCTCATGTAATCCTGTGCTTCCTCCACGCTCAGCTGCTCATACGCCTTCCCCCGGCTGGGCCTGAGTGTCCGGATCAAGGACCATGACGTGAAAATGACTACAGTGAAGATACAGATAAAAAAAACAATTCGAATCCTCTTTTTCAATTATCGTCTCTCCCCCAGAAGAAACATCCTGAACGGTTTGATCCGCCGGATGATGTATCTGGAGACCGGGATCGGAAAGCAGAGTGCACAGAAAAAAACAAGTATGGTACACACGATGTAGTTCCAGCCAAGCCGATTCCAGACCACCAGGCGCACAAGCGTCATTACTGGTTCATGCAGGATATAGATATCCATGGAATAAAGCCCGAGAACTAAAAGCTTCCGGGTAAAAGATCCAGGCTCCCTCCGCTCTCCGTCTATGTTGTAAACCATACGGGATGAAACCCACAGAACCAGGTAGATCCCGCACAGGCTGGTTACCATCATCGTGATCGTGATTGTCGTCCGGTACAGGAAAATGATCGCGAAAATATCCGTCACCAGCGCAAGGAATGCCAGCAGATCCTGCCCGTCCATAGCATCCTCATATCCTGCCGCACGGCTGTCTTCAAACTTCAGCCTCACCCAGATCCCCATCAGGAAAAAGAAGAGATACTTCGGTATTCTGATGTCAAAATTTGCCCAGTAGATCGCGAGGCTCAGGAAAAAGCTTCCATACCAGACAGAACGGAAGCTATATGTATTGACCAAAACCACACAGATCAGCTCAATTACAAAAAGGGTAAACAGAAACCACAGTGAAACATTCGGATTCTGGCCAATCAGAAGCTTCCAGATATCCGACACCTTGAATGGCTTGATCGCGACATCGCTCATGGCAAGCTTCACAGGAATATATAACAGCCCGATCACAAAATAAGGAACCAGAAGCCTTCTGGCACGGCCAAGTATGTAAGAACCCCTCTCTCTCCGGTTCATCTTCAGGATCTTTGCTGATACAAACCCGGACAGGCAGAAAAACAAGGGCATATGAAAGCTATAGATGATATAGGTCAGGATCCGGATCCATCCGGCGGATACGCCGGTCTGTTTGATCGAATGTCCAAGCACAACGAAAAATATACCGATGCCTCTGGCAATGTCGACCTCGGTATATCTGTTATTCTGCTTTTGCTTTGTACCGCTCATGCTCAGGGATTCTCGCTGATATACTTCTTGATCGCAGCAAAGCTTTCTTTGCTGATGTCATGTTCAATCCTGCAGGCATCATCCACCGCTGTCTTCTCATCCACCCCGAGCCTGATCAGCCAGGAGGAAAGAACCTGATGCCGTTCATAGATCATGGCAGCGATCTGCATCCCCTGCTCGGTCAGAAAAATATATCCCTCAGGACTGATGGTAATGTATCCATCCGCCTTCAGGTTCTTCATCGCGATGGAAATGCTCGACTTGCGGTATCCGGTATAATTGGAGACATCAACACTCCGGACAACCGGTTTTTCCTGGCTCAGCACCAGGATCGCTTCCAGATAATTCTCTGCAGATTCGGTTGCAGCCATCTTCATCTACTCCCTTCCACTTATGGACGCTTAGAATCTATCCTGCATTCCCGGATTCCTTGAAGCCCTGGCTCACGTTGATGTAGATTGACCATTGAATATCAGTATAGAAAAACGCCCTGCCAAAGTCAACTGACAGTTCCTGCCGGTATAACCTGTAACGTTACAAGTCACACCCCCGCCAGCGGGACGGCCTGTGGGTGTGAATTGTAACCCTGTAACTCCAAAACAATTACCCGGACCAGGGACTGCCCTGGCCCGGATACGGCCCGACTGATGAAATCACACAGATGCAAAAACTGCAGACCGTACAATGAGATGATACCACTACCAGGAAAAAGATTCAAGAAAGGAAGGGGTGCCGTGTGCGGCACCCCTTCCTGATGTTACAAGTCACACCCCCACCAGCGTAACTGTCCACTTCCCTGCTGGTCAGGCT
>CAMJIC010000011.1 GCA_946405675.1 uncultured Clostridia bacterium | reverse complement strand
TATGAACGTTTGTCCTGCGTCATATGTACAAGTTATTTCTGAACAGCTCCTAACGATTGATTTTGCGCAAACTCATGCGGAATCATCGCATATCATGCCCCGGATCTGTGTTATCATAGATCCGGGGTTTTTTGCGGAAAATGAAACTGGCGGCTGACAACAATGGAACAAGGGGGATTGACGTGAAAAAGAAACTGACACGGAAGGTAGTCTGGATGTTTGCGATCGGGCAGCTTGGATGGAGTACATTGTCTGCGATCGTTACAAACTGGGTCATCAGTTTTTATGAGCCCAATGAGGAGATGCTCGCTGCCGGGCAGACCGTTTTCCTCCCGCAAGGGCGTGTAATTCTGGGACTGGTGACGATCCTTGGGGGCATTTACGCACTGGGGCGGCTGTTTGACGCGGTCACAGACCCGTGGATCGCGAACCTGTCGGATAAGAGCAAAAACCCGAAAGGAAGGCGGCTGCCATTCATGAGGAAAGCAGCAATCCCGCTGGCCATCGCGACTGTCCTGATCTACTGGACGCCGATCAACAAGACAAGCCCGGTGAATGGTGTCTGGGTCATGGTCATGATGCTTTTGTTCTACCTGTTCATGACCGTGTACTGCACACCCTACAATGCACTGATCGCAGAGCTGTCAGGAACGCAGGAAGAGCTGACCGCAATCTCCACCGCGATCTCATTTACCTTTATCTTCGGATCCGCGCTGGGATACGCATGCCCCTTTATCTGGGGAGCGCTGACACCGGCGCTCGGAAGGGTCATGGCAATCCGCGTCACTTTTGTCGTTCTGGCAGTATTCGCGCTGGTCTGCCTTCTGGTGCCGACCTTCACCATCAATGAAAAAGACTTTGTTGACGTGAAGCCTGTGGAGGGAAATGCCTTTTCTTCCCTCGCCAAGACCTTTGCGAACAAAGAGTTCCGGATCTTCGTCGGCTCGGACATCTGCTACTGGGTCGCGATCACCATGTTCCAGTCCGGCCTGACCTTCTTCGTCACATCATTGATGAAGCTGCCGGAGACCATGAATACGGTATTCTATATCGGGATGACACTTCTTTCCGTCTGCCTCTATGCGTTTGTCGGGAAGCTGACGAAACGATTCGCAAAGAAGGGCCTGATCATCTTCGCCTTCGTGGAATTCTCCGTTGTATACCTGATCACGGCCCTGTCCCAGGGACAGGCGGGAACCAATCAGGGCATGATCTTCGGAATCGCGGTCATGGTTCTGGCAGCGCCGGCCATGGCGATCCTTGGCATTCTTCCGCAGACCGTCGTCGCGGACATCGCGAAGAGCGATGAAGCTCAGACAGGCGAAAACCATGACGGCATGTTTTTCGCCGCCAGAACCTTTGCCATGAAGCTCGGCCAGTCCCTGGCCGCCATCCTTTTCACGTCCCTGGCGACGATCGGACGTGAAAGCGGAACCGGCTACCGGATCGCGGCAATCTCATCCACGGTCCTGTGCCTCTTTGCAGCGCTGCTCATGAAGTTCTACAATGAGCGGAAAGTCATGAAGCTTCTGGGCGAGGAGTGATGCCGGATTAAATTGGAACCAGCCTCGCACCTGCCCGCTGGCAGGGTTACAAGTTACGCCCTGGCCAGGGTGTGAGGCTGCAGAGATCCGTTTCAATTCTTTTGACACAGGCAGGCTCATTTGCTATCATCGTACCAGAAAAAAGTCTTTTGGAAAGGAGCGGCAAAAAGTTGGAGTCAAATGCAGTTATCGTGATTCCCGCGCTGAATCCGCCAACCTCCTTTGTAGCTTATGTAGAAGCCCTGAAGCAGGAGGGGTTTCGCAACATAGTGGTTGTGAATGATGGCAGCCGCACGGATAAGCTGCCCGTTTTTTTCAAAGTAAAACGCCTTGGCGCGGTGGTGATTGATCACGCGCAAAACCGCGGGCAGGGGGCTGCCCTGCGTACGGGATTTGAATATTATCTGAAACACTTTGAGGGGCAGTCTGACGGAGTGATCACATTGAACGCGGACCGGCAGATTCCTCCTGAGGATGTGAGCAGGATTGCCTCGTCCTTGCACAATGAGCAGGCGATGGGATCCTTTGCGCTCGTTGTCGGAACCAGGAACCTGGATGGGAAGAACGTTTCGGATTATGATTACAACATGGGCGGGGTCATGCGGCTGCTTTATCACATGCTGATGGGCGTGCGCCTGAACGACCCCCTTGCGGGTGTGTTCGGAATCCCGGATCTTCGGGTCAGCCAGTGTGTGGAAGTGCCGGGGGATGGATATTCTTATTGTACCTCGCTGACCATGTCATTTGAAAAGATCGGTTTCCTGCAGGTTCCGGTCAGTTACGTGCCGTTTGAGATCGGGGCGGAGCCTTCGTTCAGGAAGATTCCTGATACGGTTCGGATTCTGTATACGATCTTTAAGAAATTCATTCTATATTCGATTACATCGGTGGGCGCTTCGATTCTGGATGTGATCCTGTTTGGGATCTTTACCTCGGTTACCTTCCGGGGGAATCCCCTGGCGATCATTTATGGAACGATCTGCGCCAGGGTGATCTCCGCTTCAGTGAACTACATCCTGACGAAGCGGTTTGTGTTTCATTTCAAATCGGATTCCGCGCAGGAGACCACAAAGAGTGCAGGCGCGTTTTTCGTCCTGACAGCCATGCAGTGTCTCTGTTCAGCGCTTGTGGTAAGTGCCGTGAAGATGCTGCTGGGAGGAAGCGCGGTCGGGATCAAGGTGCTTGTCGATACGGCGTTGTTCTTCGTGAGCTATAAGATTCAGCATAAGTATATCTTCAAGGATGACGCAAAGAAGGAAGATCCTGAGATGGAAGTGAAGATGAAGAAGGCCAGGAAGAACGCAGGGCAGATTGTGGAGGCCGTGCCCAGGCACGACGAGAGCTGAAAGGCAGATGCCTGAATCATGCAGGTAAGGCCGGTTGGATCAGGAAAAGAACCCGGCCCGGTCCTTTTCCTCAGCTGTGTTCACGTACTTCTGGAGCGTGTCGAACGCTCCTTTATAGATGATATTCAGCAGCCGGTCAAGATGACGCAGGGCGCTTTGCAGTTCGTCGGGCTGGATGAGATGGTCCCTCTGAGCGTCCGCAAGCTCATCCAGGTCTACGACCCGGACCTGTCCGTCGGGATAGACGATCACGTCCGCCAGGAGGTCAGTGAAGACATAGGTTTCCACCCCGTTTTCCGAGGTATGCGCAGACTGGATGATGTCACAGTACCAGCTGATCAGCTGATCCTCATGGTCATAGAACTTGCTGACCTTAAATCCCCGTTCCGGGAAATAGCAGGAGTATCCGTGGGACAGCGTCTTCTTCGGGCGCAGCGTGCTCCACTTGGTGACGATCACCTCGCTGTCACGATACAGGAGAATGTCATCCTTCAGAAAGACACATTCTGCAGGGATGATGCGTTTGCGGTAGAGCTTTAATCCTTCCATGGCGCGACCTCTCTTTAGCAAAAGACAAGCAAGATGTGCAAGTTATTTCGCGACAGATCTTTATCAATCAGTGTATCTCAGAGGCAGGGTTTTGTAAATGGAAAAGGTGGAGGAAGATATGATTCAGAATGCAATTGCAGGGCTGGTACAGTACGCATTGGCAACAGGACTGATCAGGCAGGAGGATGCTATCTGGGCGGCTAACCGGATTCTGGCTGTCATGAAGATGGATGAACTGTCTGAGGAGGCGGAGCAGGCGATCTGCTCTTTTGATCCGGCGGATCAGAGCGTGGTTCCGCTTCTTCCGGAGATTCTTTCAACCCTTTGCGATGCGGCGGTGGAGTCCGGGCTGATCGAAGAGGATACCGTGACACGCAGGGATCTGTTTGATACGGAGCTGATGGGAGCGCTGTGCGACCGTCCGTCCTGCATCTCTCAGAAGTTCAGGCAAATCTACCGGGAAGAGGGAGCAAAGGCTGCTACGGACTGGTATTATAAGTTCAGCTGTGACACAAACTATATCCGCCGCGACCGGATCGCAAAGGATGTGCGCTGGCTTGCGCCTACCCCTTACGGGGACATGGATATTACGATTAATCTCAGCAAGCCGGAGAAGGATCCCCGTGCGATTGCTGCTGCGAAGTTCGCGAAGCAGACGGCGTATCCCAAGTGCCAGCTGTGTTATGAAAATGTTGGCTATGCGGGGCGGCTGAACCATCCTGCGCGTGCCAATCACAGGGTGATCCCGATCACGATTGACGATCAGCCGTGGTGCCTGCAGTACTCCCCCTACGTTTATTACAATGAGCATTGCATCGTCTTTAACAGCAGGCATATACCGATGGTCATCGATAAGAGTGCGTTCCGCAAGCTCTTTGACTTTGTCTCCCAGTTCCCGCATTATTTCGTAGGGTCGAATGCGGATCTTCCCATCGTAGGCGGAAGCATCCTGGCGCACGAGCATTTCCAGGGAGGACATTACGAGTTTGCGATGGCGAAGGCAAAGGTAGAGAAGCCGCTGTCCTTTGCCGGGTTTGAGGATGTGGATGCCGGAATCGTGAAATGGCCCATGTCCGTCATCCGTCTGAGCCATGAGGATCCGTCGAGGATCGTTGACCTTGCGGATAGGATCCTTACCTGCTGGAGGGCATATACCGACGAGGACGCTTTCATTTTCGCCGAGACGGACGGGGAGAAGCACAATACCATCACGCCGATTGCAAGAAAGCGCGGCGGGAAGTTCGAGATGGATCTTGTGCTGCGCAACAATATCACGACAAAGGAGCATCCGCTGGGGCTCTATCATCCCCATGCGGCCCTCCATCATATCAAGAAGGAGAATATCGGGCTGATTGAGGTCATGGGGTGCGCGATCCTTCCTGCGCGGCTGCGTGAGGAGATGGCGATGCTGAAGGAGGCCGTCCTTAGCGGGAAGGACTACCGGAAGAATGAGACCCTTGAGAAGCATGCTGACTGGATGGATGATATCCGGTCGAGACATACGGACCTGAATGCGGAAAACATTGACCAGGTGCTGCGCGATGAGATCGGCGCTGTGTTCTCCAGGGTGCTGGAGGATGCCGGCGTATACAAGCGCGACGCAAAAGGACAGAAGGCGTTCCTGCGCTTTGTGGAATCTGTCAACAAAGGATGAAGGCCTGACCGGTGGGGAAGTGAACTTCGGCGCTGCGGTTTGTGACGGGTGATTCCCTTTTCCAGCCTTGACGAATGAGAGGGAATTGAGTAACATCAGGTGGCAGTTTAGAGCCGGAGATATTAAGCGGCATTTTCCCGTCAGGGGGGATCTGGCCGATTCACAGATGCAGAAGGGAGCAAGGAGAGTACAGCATGGCGAGTGATAAGAAGTTTGTCGAAGAGATCACTTCGATGGAGGAGGATTTCGCCCAGTGGTATACGGATGTCGTCAAGAAGGCTGATCTGACCGGGTATACGCAGCTGAAGGGGTTTATGGTCATCAAGCCGGCGGGTTACGCGATCTGGGAGAATATCCAGAATGAGCTGGACCGCAGGTTTAAGGAGACGGGGGTGGAGAATGTCTACCTGCCGTGCCTGATTCCGGAAGGACTGCTCCAGAAGGAGAAGGATCATGTCGAAGGCTTTGCGCCGGAGGTGGCCTGGGTGACGCATGGCGGCGCGCAGGAGCTGGAGGAGCGCATGTGCGTAAGGCCTACTTCTGAAACCTTGTTCTCTGATTTTTATTCGAGGGATGTCCATTCCTACCGGGATCTGCCAAAGGTGTATAACCAGTGGTGCTCGGTCCTTCGCTGGGAAAAGACGACCCGTCCGTTCCTTCGCTCCAGGGAGTTTCTGTGGCAGGAAGGGCACACCGTCCATGCGACTGCCGGGGAGGCGCAGGAGAGAACGGAGCAGATGTTGAACGTGTATGCGGATTTTGCGGAGGAATTTCTTGCGATCCCTGTTGTACGCGGGCAGAAGACGGAAAAGGAGAAGTTCGCCGGTGCGATCGCGACCTACACGATCGAAGCGCTGATGCATGACGGGAAGGCGCTTCAGTGCGGAACCAGCCATAATTTCGGCGATGGATTCGCAAAGGCGTTTGAGATCCGCTACGTGAGCAAGGACAATACGCTGGAATATTGCCACCAGACCTCCTGGGGCATGACGACCCGCATGATCGGTGCCATCATCATGGTGCATGGAGACAACAGCGGCCTTAAGCTGCCGCCGAGAGTGGCGCCGGTCCAGGCAATGGTCATCCCGATTCAGCAGAAGAAGGGAAATGTGCTGGAGAAGGCGAGGGAGCTGATGGAAACGCTCCGCAAGGCCGGAATCCGCGCAAAGATCGATGATACGGATAAGAGCCCGGGCTTTAAGTTCTCCGAGCAGGAGATGCGCGGGATCCCGGTGAGGCTTGAGGTCGGGCCGAAGGATCTGGAGAAGGGGCAGTGCGTCATTGTCCGCAGGGATACGAGAGAAAAGATCACGGCTGCTTTGGATGACGCTGCCAGCGTCGTAAAGGAGACGCTTGAGACGATCCAGAATGATATGTTCGAAAATGCGAAGGCACGCATGGAGAGCATGACATACACTGCCACAACGAAGGAAGCGTTCTGTGAGATCGCTGAGACAAAGCCGGGCTTTATCCGCAGTATGTGGTGCGGAGAGCGCAGCTGTGAGGATGAGATCAAGGATCAGCTTGGCGGCGTCACGAGCAGATGCATGCCGTTCCATCAGGAGCATTTGTCCGATACATGCATCTGGTGCGGCAGACCGGCGAAAGCCATGGTGTACTGGGGGAAGGCGTATTAATCCAGACACGGTTCGAGCGCAGATGGTTCACGCTCTTGCCGGTGTACCGTCTCAATGACATATGCACGATCATCATACGGATGATCGTCCGGAAAGTCCCGGCCGTAAGCGGACCGGGGCTTTTGCTATGTGTCTGGAAGGGGAAGATATGTCCAAAAAGAAACGATTCCAGCTGAGGCAGTCAGCGATTCTTCTTCTGACGGCCCTGATCTGGGGCGCGGCATTCGTGGCGCAGAGCGTGGGAATGGAATACATCGGGCCGTTTACCCTGGTCGCGATCCGCTTCCTGCTTGGAGCGATGACGCTTCTTCCGGTGATCCTGATGCAGAACCGGATTATCCGGCCTGGCAAAGACGGTAAGCGCCTGACGGTAGATGGACGGGTGATGAGCGGAAAGACACTCGTCCTTGGAGGGATCCTGTGCGGGCTTGCGCTCGGATGCGCTTCCATCATCCAGCAGATCGGAATCGCACAGACAACTGTGGGAAAAGCGGGTTTCCTGACGGCAATGTATATCGTGCTCGTACCTGTTTTCGGGATCTTCCTTGGCCGCAGGATCAAGCCCTTGATCTGGGTGTGCGTCGCGGTCGCCTGCATCGGGATCTATTTTCTCAGCATGCCGCCGGGAAGCATCTCACTGACCAGAGGCGATTCCCTGTGCCTTGCAAGCGCATTTGTCTTCGCGGTCCAGATTATGCTGGTGGATCATTTCGCCAATCTGGCAGACGGCGTCCGGCTGGCAGCGATCCAGTTCCTCACGGCGTCCGCGTTGGGCGCCATCCTGATGCTTGCATTTGAACAGCCCCAGGCTTCCCAGATCCTGAAAGCGGCATATCCGCTGCTTTACCTGGGCATCATGAGCTCAGGCACTGCATATACGCTGCAGATCATCGGGCAAAGAGGTCTGAACCCGACCATCGCGTCGCTGATCATGAGCCTGGAATCCACGATCTCAGTGATCTGCGGTTTTCTGTTCCTGCACCAGACACTGACCATTCGCGAGCTCTTTGGATGCGTTCTGATGGCAGCGGCAATCGCCCTCGCCCAGCTGGTATGATCCTTTTCGTTTGTATGGAGAGGTTACAGTTCGCTGCCCGGCCGGGCAGTGAACTGTAACTGTAACGGAGGGACAGGACAGCCTTTGCATCTTTTTGGCAGTAGTGGTAGGATAGCCACACAGGAGGTGACTGATTCAAATGAAAATGAAACTGGTAGTGATCGTATTGAACAAAACGGAATGCCTCGAGGAACTGCTTGAGGAATTTGCAAGGAGGAGCCTGCAGGGCGCAACGATCCTGGAGTCGCGCGGGATGATGCAGGAGCTTTCGGATGAACCGGAGATGGAGTTTCTGTTCTCCCTCCGCCATATCCTGAATCCGAATCACCGTGAGAACCGGACAATCTTTATGGCTGCATCCGAGTCGAAGGTGCCGATCATTGTGGATGCGGTGAATCAGGTGACAGGAGGACTGGACAAGGGTGATACGGGCATTCTGTTCACGCTGCCGATCGATTCTCTGATTGGATTCGAGGTGAAGGAGCCATGAGTCTGTCCCTGAATGTATTGACGCAGCTTGGAATCATGATCCTGTTCGGCATGTTCATGGGCCGGATGATGAAACACATCAAATTGCCGAATGTGACCGGATACCTGATTGCGGGGCTTTTGCTTGGGCCTTATTTCCTGCCGGCGCTGGGCTGCCCGTTTTCGGTTTTGTCGGAGAATTTCATTTCGGGGATCGGTATTATATCAGAGGTGGCGCTTGGATTCATCGCCTTCTCCATTGGAAATGAATTCCGGATCTCTTATTTCAAAAAGGTTGGGGCGGCTCCCCTGATCATCGCCAGCATGGAATCCTTGTTTGCGGTGATAGTGGTTGTAGCGGTATTGATCGTGACGAAACATGATCCGGCTTTTTCCCTGGTTCTTGGCTCGATCGCGGCAGCAACCGCTCCCGCGGCAACCATCATGGTCATCAATCAGTACCGCGCGAAGGGGCCGGTGACATCGACGCTTCTGTCGGTCGTCGCCATCGATGACGCAACCGCGCTGATCCTGTTTTCCGTATCATCGGCGATTGCCTCCGCGATGGCGGGAAGGGGAGGGAATCCGTTTCTCTCGGTCCTGATTCCGATCGGACAGATTCTTGCGGCTCTGGCAGTGGGCGCTTTGCTGGGATTTCTGCTGCTGATTCCTATGCGTTTCTTCCATAAGAAGGGCAACCGGCTGGCATTGATCTGCGGGTTTTTATTTGCCGCCATCGGAATCGCGGATCTGCTGGGACTGAGTTCTCTGATGCTGTGTATGGCACTGGGAGCTGCCGTGGCCAACCTGAGTCAGGAAGCAGAGCAGATCATCTCTATCGCAGAGGGAGTAACATCCCCGATCTACATCCTGTTTTTCGTGGCGTCCGGCGCGGGACTGCAGGTCAGTGTGCTGAAGACAGTCGGTGTGATCGGCGCGATCTATATCATCGGACGGAGCATCGGCAAGCTGTTCGGCGCCTGGCTGGGAGCCCGCATGTCGAAGACGACGGCTGCTGTCAGCAAATATCTGGGTCCCTGCCTGCTTCCCCAGGCCGGCGTCGCCATCGGGCTTACCCTGGTCGCCGGACGGATCGTTCCTGAATATGCGCCGACGATCCGCGCGGTCGTACTTGCAGGCACCCTGATCTATGAGATCATCGGCCCCGGCATTACGAAGATGAGCCTGACCAAAGCCGGTGAGATCAGAAGCTGATGCGGAGTGGCTTGTAATGATGGCAGGGCTGTGAAGCGGTACAAATTCTGAAGATTGCAAAGGAACCGTGAAAGACAGGCAAACCACGCAGAGTGCACAAATTTCGGGGGTAATTTTCGTTCAACATTTATGCAGGATTTCAGAGCAGCCTACCTTGATTTTCCATTTCAACCATGCTAAAGTAGAGTCAGATAAAAACTAAACCTAAAAGGCAAAGCAGTTGAAAAGCTGTGACGCAAAGCTAAAGGGCCTTGGAACGAATGTGGAGTGTTCTGTGGCAGCCAGTTACCGGTGACCCGTACGTTAGGGGTCGTTTATTCTCTGATTTTAGCCACCAGGAGGCTGAAGGAATCGGGCGGTAACTGCGAGAGTGCCTGACTCTTTCGTTGAGTGCCTTAGGGTGGTTTTTTATCAGGGTAAGTTTTTTATATATATATTTCTGTTTCAGGCAGTGGGTAAGTGGAGAAAGCAGTTGTCAGAACAGCAATGTTGCAGCGGTGGAGGAAGTTATGAAAAAAGGGTTGAAAAAGATACTTCTGATCACGATGCTTCTGGTGGCTGTTGGGATGATGTTGGGAGCTTCCAACGCGGCAGAGGCAAAGACAAAGACATTAAAGACAAAGACGATCAAGGCGGGGAAGTCTGTCAACCTGAAGGTGAATGGTTCGGCCAACTGGGCGATTTCCAATACGCAGGTTGCCAGGATGACCGTGCTGAGCGCTAACACCGCGAAGATCACCGGGCTGCAGCCGGGTACGACGAACATTACCGCTCAGGTCGGTGACACCAGCTACAGGGCGACCATAAGGGTGAAGGCAGGACCGAAGTCTTCGGGCGGTTCCAGCAGTAATTCGGTGGAGACGCTGAGCAGTTCTCCTGTGGCAGGTTCAAGGGATTCCGCGTACTTTATCAGTACCGGTACTGAGGTGATCGGCCATTTTGATGACGCTTACGCGAATGATATCGTGGCCAGAACCAACTCCTACCGTTCCTCCAATGGAGCTTCTTCACTGGGGAACAAGTCTGTTCTTACACAGGCGGCCAGAACCAGGGCAGTAGAGTCAGCAGTGCGCTTCAGCCATACCAGGCCGAACGGGAAGTCTTACTATACGGTGGGCGGCAGTGCCTCCAGCGGGTACAAGGATTCACCGGTATATGGCGAAAACCTTGCGTATGGGTATAATAACGCAAGCGAGACGGTCACTGCCTGGATCGGGTCGGCGAGCCATAAGGAGAACCTGGTCAGGAGCACATTCACATCGATTGGAGTAGGTGTGTTCTGGGCGAAGCAGGGCGATGGAGGATATGTAGCCTACATTGCGCAGGAATTTGGATCATAACAGAGCGATACCGCTGCCGGGTGGGCAAGTGGTCAGGATCTGTAAGCAGGTTGTCTGTTTACAGATCCATAACAGATGAGAGCGCCGGAGATATGTTCCGGCGCTCTTATCTGTTCATCAGGACAGCCCGAAGCACTTGCTGCTGAGGGCGTATGAAAGTGTAAATGAAGTGGCATCGGGCGATTCAGGATGCGAAGCATCGCCCGATGCGTAACTGTTCAGAACAGGTTCTGAACAGTTACCCTATAGGATCATCTCACGTATATGCTCTACGCCCATGCTCAGAATCATCTCCACATGCTCATCATCCAGAGAATAGTAGATTGTCTTCCCATCCCTGCGGGATTTGACGAGCTTGGAAGCCTTCAGCGTACTGAGCTGATGGGAGATCGCACTCTGCGTCATGTCAAGCTCATGCGAGATCTCACTGACACAGCATTCATGGGACAGCAGGACATATAGAATACGAATCCGGGTACGGTCAGCGAACATCTTGTAAAGCTCGCTGAGTTTCGAAAGCATTTCTTCAGACAGCTTGATCGATTCCATATCATTCCCCCTCTTGGCTTCTTTATCCTATCAAAACGAAGAACCTTTGGTCAAGCTATGCCGGCATTCGGCATGAGGTGGCACCGGCTTTAGCCGGTGACGGAGTCCTGATGCCATGTACGGCGAGGCTTTCCAACGCAGCAGATGAGCGTTTGGACAAGTCAGATGTACAAGTTATTCTGTAACAGATCCTTAGCCTGGCGAAGCGGGTTTTGGATGAGGGAGGGCGCTGCGTGCCAGTGACACGCGTTTAGCGCCGGTGCTGGTGCCCAGTGGGCACCGTTTAGCACCGACCGAGCCGGCAGGCGAGACCCGGAGCGAGGCGTAGACGCACACCCACAGGCCGGCTCGCTGGCGGGGGTGTGACTTGTAACTGTTCCCCGGAATCAGCATTCGCAGTATAAAGAAGACGGTTGAGCAGAAATTGTCACAATGGTATAATGCAAAAAGAGATCTGCACTGCGAAAAGCAGTAGGAGGGAAGACAAGATGAGACTGAAACAGCTTCTGGAAAAGGTGGATTATGAACTGCTGCAGGGCAGCACGGATATCGAGATCAGCGGGATCGTCAATGATTCCCGGAAGATTGTGCCCGGATGTGTGTTTCCCTGCATCCGCGGAGTTTCTTTTGACGGGCATAGATTTGCTGCTGAGGTGGCAGGCAAGGGTGCCGCGGCGATCGTGGCGCAGGAGAAGGTGGATGTACCGGAAGATGTGACCCTTGTGCTTGTTGCTGACACCAGGGTCGCAATGGCACGCATGGCTGCGGCGTGGTTTGATTATCCGGCCCGGAAGCTGAAGACCATCGGGATTACGGGAACGAAGGGGAAGACAACCACAACCTACATGGTCAAAGGGATGCTGGAGGCGGCAGGGATCGCGACCGGCCTGATCGGAACCATTGAGACCCTGATCGGGGACAGGAGGATCCCGAGTGCCAACACGACTCCGGAATCCCTTGTGCTTCAGGAGTATCTTGCCCAGATGGTGGATGCGGGCTGCGAAGCCGTGGTGATGGAGGTCAGCTCACAGGCGCTGATGATGCACCGTGTGGAGGGGATCACCTTTGACATCGGTGTCTTCACGAATATTTCGGCAGATCACATCGGGCCGAACGAGCATGCATCCTTTGAGGACTACATGGAATGCAAGAGCAGGCTGTTTCAGATGTGCAAGGCAGGAATCTTCAACGGAGATGACATTCATCTGGGGCGGATTCTGGAAGGGCATACCTGTGAAGTGGAGACCTATGGCCTCAGGAAGTCGAACATGCTGTACGCGGAGAATATCCGCCTGGTGTCCCGGCCCGGTTATCTGGGAACAGGCTTTGACGTGCGGGGACGGATGAATTTCCATGCGCAGATGGACATTCCGGGCAAGTTCTCGGTCTATAATGCCCTGTGCGCCATCGCTGTGTGCCGGCATTTCGGAGTGGAAAAAGAACAGCTGGTGAAGGCGCTCTATGATGTGAAGGTCAAGGGACGCGTGGAGATGGTCAAGGTCAGCGATGATTTTACCCTGCTGATCGATTATGCCCACAATGCCATGGCGCTTGAGAGCCTCCTGACGACCCTCAGGGAATACCATCCGTCCAGGCTGGTGGCGGTGTTCGGCTGCGGCGGGAACCGGGACAGAAGAAGGCGGTATGAGATGGGAGAGATCTCAGGGCGCTGCGCGGACTTTACCATCATCACCTCGGATAATCCGCGCTATGAGAACCCGGAAGCGATCATGGACGATATTGAGAAGGGGATCCGGAGGACGAGCGGGAAGTACGTGCGGATCACGGACCGCAAGGAAGCGATCCGCGCGGCGATCAAAGGCGGAAAGCCCGGGGACCTGATTGTGCTTGCGGGGAAAGGACATGAGGATTACCAGGAGATCTGCGGAAAGAAGTACCCCATGGATGAGCGGGTGCTGATCCGCGAGATCCTGGAAGAAGAAGGCAGACGGTGAGGAAGCCTGAGACCGCGGCAAACTGGCCAGGAGACATGCTCCGGCTTCGCGTATCGCTTTGGGAAGGAGACTGCATCCAGAGCCTCACCGAATGCGGGCATGGAAGGAGGGCCTGATCCGGATCTATGAGATATGCGGATGTGGCAGTTGACATCACGGCAAAGGCGCTGGACCGGCTGTTTCAGTACGCGATCCCGTCTGAACTTGAGAATCAGGTGGAAGAGGGGGCGATCGTAGAGGCGCCGTTTGGAAAAGGGAACAGGACGATCACCGGATATGTGATGTCGATTTCGGATCAGCCGAAGATCGATCCTGAAAAAGTGAAACCCATCCTGGCTGTGGTTACGCGTCTTTCTGATGAAGAGAAGCGGCTGACAGCACTTGCCGTCTGGATGAAGGACAGATACGGGGCCTCTCTTGCGTCAGCCATGCGTGTTGTCCTTCCGGCCAGGAAGAGGGCTCCGGCAAGGCAGCAGCAGGTCGTGGGCCTTGCGGTCTTGAAGGATGAGGCACTGCTTCTGATCGAGGATATGAGGAAGCGCCGTCAGGCAGCCCGCCTGCGCCTGATGGAGGCGCTTGTCCAGGAGGAGCAGCTTCCCATGGAGGTGTGTACCGGGAAGCTGCATGTGACAGGGGCTGTCATACGTGCCCTTGCGGCGAAGGGGTATGTCCGGATCGAACGGACGAGGGTGTACCGTAATCCGGTGCTGCCGGAGGCATTTTCCCATGCAAGGGTCACACTGAACCCGGAGCAGGCGCAGGCAGTTGACCGGATCTTCGGGGAAATGCAGCATCGTCCGGACTGCAGGTTCCTGATCCAGGGTGTGACCGGGAGCGGGAAGACAGAGGTCTATATCGAGCTGATCGCCCGGGTGGTTGCCGCGGGGAAACAGGCCATCGTTCTGATCCCGGAGATCGCGCTGACCTATCAGACCCTGATGCGGTTTTATCACCGGTTCAGCGGACGGGTGTCGGTGATCCATTCAAAGATGAGTGCCGGAGAGAAGCAGGATCAGTTTGACCGCGCCGCCCAGGGGGACCTGGATGTGATGATCGGGCCCCGGTCGGCTTTGTTTACGCCATTTCCGAACCTGGGCATCATCGTCATTGATGAAGAGCATGAGGAGAGCTACCGCAGCGAACAGTCTCCCCGCTACCATGCCCGGGAGGTGGCGTTTCGCAGGGGATATCTGGAAGGGGCATGCGTGGTGCTGGGCTCGGCGACGCCATCCATGGAGGCATCCTTTGCCGCGCGCAGCCATGAGATCGGGCTGATCCGGCTGAATCGCCGCGCCGGGGAAAGCAGCCTTCCGAAGACACAGATCGTGGACATGAGGCGGGAGGGGCCTGCCGTCGGTGACCTGATCCTGAGCGACCGGCTGCTGGAAGCGATGCAGAAGACACTGGAGCGGAAGGAGCAGGTGATGCTGTTCCTGAACCGGCGGGGGTATTCGGGATCGGTGGTGTGCGTATCCTGCGGACATGCGCTGCGCTGCCCGCACTGTGATGTGTCGCTGACCCTCCACACCGGCGGGGAGCTGGTCTGCCATTACTGCGGTTACAGGCAGAGGATGCCTGCCAGGTGCCCGGAATGCGGGAGCACGTATCTGCGCACCTTCCGGTATGGAACGCAGCAGGTCGAAGCTGTGGTGGAAAAGACCTTTCCGAATGCCCGGCTGCTGCGCCTGGACAGGGATACGGCATCGCGCAAGGATGGGGAACTGAATGTGCTGTCTGCCTTCGCGAACCATGAAGCGGACATCCTGATCGGGACGCAGATGATCGTCAAGGGGCATGATTTCCCGGATGTGACGCTAATGGGGATCCTGATGGCGGATTTGTCCCTGAATATCCCGGACTATACGGCGAGTGAGCGTACCTTCCAGCTGCTCACGCAGGCGGCAGGACGGGCCGGCAGGGCCGGGAAGGAGGGCCTGGTGCTGATCCAGACCTGCAGGCCGGAGCATTATGCGGTGCGGTGCGCCGCGGCCCAGGACTACGACGTGTTCTATGAGCGCGAGATGGCGTTTCGCCAGGGGGCGGGGTATCCGCCGGCGGGAGGCCTGCTTGCGGTTCATATGAGCTGCCCGGACAAGGATCATCTTGTACTGGGGGCCGGATATGTCAGGAAGTTCCTCGAAAGGGTAAAGGGTGAGGATCCGATGGTGATTCTGGGACCGGTGGATGAGCCGGTCGCGAGGATCGCGGATGTGTGGAGAATGGTGCTGTATATGAAGGGCACGGGCTCCGCCCCACTCAGGCGCGCGCGGGGCTGGCTGGAGAAATATATTGAGATCAATCCAGGGTTCTCAAACATCGAAGTTACTTATGATACAACGATATAAAAAACGATATAGACAACGAAATGACTGAGCCAGCCGCGGGATGTCAGCGATCATCCTGCATAGCATGATAGATACAGCGGTTGGAAGAGGAACCGGAGGCGGAAGATGGCATTAAGGAACATTAGAGAGATCGGGGATGAGATTCTGACGAAGAAGTGCAGAGAGGTCAAGGAGATGACACCCCGGCTCAGGGAACTGATCGCAGATATGCTTGACACGATGTACGACGCGGAGGGTGTCGGCCTGGCCGCGCCTCAGGTGGGAGTTCTGAGGCAGATCGTCGTGATCGACGTCGGGGAGGGACCGATTATCCTGATCAATCCGAAGATCGTCGAGCAGGATGGGGAGCAGGAGGGAAATGAAGGCTGCCTTTCTGTTCCCGGCAAGGCCGGCGTCGTCGTCAGGCCGAACCATGTGGTTGTGGAGGGGCTGGATGAGAACATGCAGCCGGTAAGGATCGAGGGGGAAGAGCTTCTGGCGCGGGCGCTTTGCCATGAGCTGGATCATCTGCAGGGCGTGATGTATACCGCGAAGGTGAAGGGCGACCTGTTTGACACCGCTGTGGAAGAGGAAGAAGAGACTGAGGAGGATCAGTGATGGCTTCGGTGGTTTTCATGGGAACCCCGGACTTTGCGGCCGGGATCCTTCAGTCTGTGATGGATGCCGGATATCAGGTGCAGGCTGTATTTACGCAGCCGGACCGTCCTAAGGGGCGTAAGGGACTGATGCAGATGCCGCCGGTCAAGGAGCTGGCGTTATCCGCCGGGATCCCGGTATACCAGCCGGAAAAGATCCGCAGGGAGGAAAATGTCCGCCTGATCGGGGAGCTCCATCCGGATTTCATCGTTGCCGCGGCATTCGGGCAGATCATCCCTCAGGCGATCCTGGACATTCCGCCCTATGGGTGCCTGAATGTACATGCATCGCTCTTGCCGAAGTGGCGCGGGGCGGCTCCGATCCAATGGTCGATCCTCTCCGGAGACAGCGTGACAGGCGTGACGATCATGCGGATGAACGCGGGCCTTGATACTGGCGACATGATCCTGAAGAAAGAGGTTGCGATCCGGGAGGACGAGACGGGAGACAGCCTGTTTGAACGGTTGATGGCGGCCGGACAGGAGCTCCTTCCGGAGGCAATGGCACAGGTTTTGGATGGCAGCTGCGTCTATACGCCCCAGCCTGTCGAAAGCCCGACCCCATATGCGAAGATGCTGACAAGGCAGTCCGGCTGCATTGACTGGGAGATGAGTGCCGAGGCGATTGCCAGAAGGGTACGGGCATTTGACTCCTGGCCGGGTACATTTTCCTTCCTGAAGGGAAAGATGCTGAAGGTAAAAAAGGCGCAGGCAGTAAGCCGGGAGGATGCGGAAGCATACGGGCAGGCAAGGCCGGGTGAGATCGTGGCGGCGCACCGGGATCTTCTGTATGTGCAGACCGGCGATGGGCTGCTTTCGCTTCTTCAGGTTCAGCCTGAGGGAAAGAAGCAGATGGATACGGGCGCTTTCCTAAGGGGATACCGCCTTGCGGCGGGTGACGCCTTCGATTCCTCGAGAGAATAGGAGCTGTTTTGAATGGACAGGAGGATCCTGCGCACGCGATATCGCTGGTTTCATGCCGCCTGAAATGAGCTGGATCGGTGGCTCCTGGTAACTGTTCAGGATCGCCGGAAGAAGTTGATGTGAATGGTTTTCAATGACGGGATACAAAGCTATGACAGGAACGGTAAATCTGAGAGAACTTGTTCTGGGCATCCTGATGGAGGTCACGGAGTCCGAGGCATACAGCCATATCGCGCTGGGGGAGGCGCTGGACAAATATCAGTACCTTCCCAAGCGGGACCGTGCATTTGTCTCCCGGGTGACGGAGGGGACGCTGGAGAACCTGATCCAGATTGACTATATCATTGAGTGCTTTTCCAAGGTGCCGATCCACAATATGAAACCATTGATCCGGAATCTGCTTCGGATGAGCATCTATCAGCTGAAGTATATGAACAGCGTTCCGGACCGCGCGGTCGTGAATGAAGCGGTGCGCCTGGCCCAGAAGCGGGGGTTTTACAACCTGAAGGGGTTTGTGAACGGCGTGCTGCGCGCTGCAGCCAGGGGCATGGATGAGATTGCGTATCCGCTTCCTGAGGATGACCCGGTGGAGTATCTGTCCATCAGCTACTCCATGCCCCAGTGGATCCTGCGCAAATGGCTGGAGCAGTTTTCCTTTGAACAGGTAGAGAAGGTGTGCGCCTCCTTCCGGAGTGAACTTCCCGTCACGGTGCGCCTTAGGACAGACCGGGTGTCAAAGGAAGAGATCATTGCTTCTCTGCGGGAGGAAGGGTGTGAGGTGGCACAGCATCCTTACCTGGACTATGCAGTGCGGATCTCGGGTTATAATTACATCCTGGCGCTGACGGCATTCAGGGAGGGCTGGATCTATGTGCAGGATGTCAGCTCCATGCTGGTGTCAGAGGTGGCGGCCCCGAACTGGGGAGACTACTGTATCGATATGTGCGCCGCGCCGGGCGGCAAGAGCATCCATCTTGCCGACAAGCTGAAGGGCAGCGGTTATGTGGAGGCGAGGGATATCAGCGAGGAGAAGGTTGAACTGATGCAGGAGAACATTGAGCGCCTCGGCGTCATCAATATGGTGGCCGCCCTCAGGGACGCGACGGTGTTTGAGAAGGAATCCTTCCACAAGGCGGATATCGTACTGTGCGACGTTCCATGCTCCGGGCTTGGCGTGATCGGGAAAAAGCAGGATATCCGGTACAGGATGACCCCGACCCGGCAGGAGGAGCTGATCCGGATCCAGAGGAGGATCCTGTCGGTCGCCCAGAACTATGTAAAGCCGGGAGGCGTTCTCATTTATTCCACTTGCACGATCGGGGCTGATGAGAACCAGATGAACCTGAAGTATTTCCTGGAAAACTTTCCATTCCGCCTGGAATCGATCGACCCATACCTCCCGGAACAGCTCCATACGAGAACCAGCGCAGGGGGATACCTGCAGCTGCTTCCCGGGATCCATGAGACGGATGGATTTTTCCTCGCGAGGCTGAAGAGAAACGATGAGTGAGACACAAAAGGCCAGGAGCGACATCCTTTCCTTTACAAAGGAGGAACTGGAAGAGTGGGTCAAAGAAGCCGGCCTTCCGCGGTTCCGCGCAGGCCAGATCTATGAATGGCTGCATGTCCGCCATGCTTCTTCTTTTGACGTGATGACCAGCCTCCCGAACAGGCTGAGGGAAGAGCTGGGGGAGCATTTCCGGATCGCTTCCCTGAAGGCAGTTCAGGTTCTGGAGTCGAAGCTGGACGGGACAAAGAAATACCTGTTTGCGCTGGAGGATGGAAATGTGATCGAGTCTGTTCTGATGCGCTACAGCTACGGGCTGTCCGCGTGCATTTCCTCACAGGCTGGCTGCCGGATGGGCTGCCGGTTCTGTGCCTCTGCCATAGGCGGGAAGGTGCGGGACCTGGAAGCGGGTGAGATGATCGCGCAGGTTGCATGTATGAGCCGTCTTCAGGGTGAGCGGATCGGCCATGTGGTGATCATGGGGAGCGGGGAACCGCTGGATAATTATGACCAGCTGGTTCGTTTCCTGCGGATCATGGGCGACCCGAAGGGGGAATGCCTGAGCCTGCGTGACATTACGGTAAGCACCTGCGGGATCGTGCCGAACATCCGCCGCCTGGCAAAGGAGGCGCTTCCTGTCACGCTGGCGCTGTCGCTGCACGCGCCCAGCCAGGAGAAGCGGGAAAGGCTTATGCCCATCGCAAAGAAGTATCCGCTGGACCAGGTTTTGGACGCGATGCGTGTGTATTATGAGAAGACAAGGCGCCGGATCACCTTTGAGTACAGCTGTGTGGAGGGGGAGAATACATCCCCGGAGGATGCAAGGATGCTGTCGGAGCTGGTGCGGGGGATGAACTGCCACATCAATCTGATTCCGGTCAACCCGGTCAGGGAGCGGCCATACCAGAGGCCGGACAGGAGGAAGATCAAGGCATTTCGCGACATGCTTGAAAAAAGAGGAATATCTGTTACTATTAGAAGAGAAATGGGCCGCGATATCAATGGGGCCTGCGGCCAGCTGCGCCGGAGTTATCTGCAATAGTATTTTATTTTTAACAGGGAAGGGAACATGGAGTCCTACGCACAGACAGATGTTGGATTAAAACGGAATAATAATCAGGACTTTGTGTACGCGTCGGATCACAGGATCGGCGCGCTGGAAGGACTGCTGATTGTCGCGGACGGCATGGGAGGTCAGGCTGCCGGCGACCTTGCGTCGCGTCTTTGCGTCGAAGCGATGGTAGACACGATCGAGGGAAGCGCTGACTGCGGGACGGTCAGGATTCTGTCCAAGGCGATCAGGGCTGCGAACGAGGCTGTGGCGAAAAGAGCCGCCGCGGATCCGCAGCTGGAAGGGATGGGGACGACGCTTGTCTGTGCGGCTCCGGATCATGGATGTCTGTATGTGGCCAATGTCGGTGATTCGAGGCTCTATATCCTGGACGATGACCGGATTGAACAGATCACCCATGACCACTCCCTGGTGGAAGAGATGGTCCGGGCCGGGAAGCTTCGGCCGGAACAGGCGAGGAACCATCCGAAGAAGAATATTATCACCCGCGCGATCGGCGAAGAGGGAGATCTGCAGATCGATTTCTTTGATGTGGCCCTGAACAGGGGCGACATCGCTTTGCTGTGCTCAGACGGGTTATCCAACATGGTCGAGGATGAACAGATCTTCAAGATCGTGCGCTCCAGCCAGACTCTGTCGGATGCAGGAAAGAAACTGATCGATGCGGCGAACAATGCAGGCGGGAAAGATAACATTTCCGTTGTCCTGGCAAGGTTCTGATGCACTACAAGGAGCTCGTACATGCTGAATGCAGGCGATTTTCTTCAGAATCGATATGAGATAATCAATTGCATAGGATCCGGCGGGATGGCGGATGTCTTTCGTGCGCGTGATCACAAGCTGAACCGGTTTGTCGCGATCAAGGTGCTGAAGGCGGAGTTCCGCAGCGACAAGGAGTTTGTATCCAAATTCCGGGTCGAGGCGCAGGCTGCCGCAGGGCTTGCCCATCCGAACATCGTGAATGTATATGATGTCGGTGATGAGAACGGGATCTATTTTATCGTGATGGAGCTTGTGGAGGGCATCACGTTAAAGACTTATATCCTGAGCAAGGGTAAGCTGTCGGTCCGGGAAGCGACAGGCATCAGTCTGCAGGTGGCCTCCGGGCTGGAGGCGGCGCACAACAATGGAATCATCCACAGGGATGTCAAGCCGCAGAACATCATCATATCCACGGACGGGACCGCCAAGGTTGCCGATTTCGGGATCGCCAGGGCTGCGAGCTCGGATACCATCAACTCTAATGTGATGGGTTCCGTGCATTATTCCGCCCCGGAGCAGTCAAGAGGCGGCTTCTCTGACGCGAAGAGTGATATTTACTCCCTGGGGATCACCATGTATGAGATGCTGACAGGACGGGTTCCCTTTGACGGAGACTCGACGGTTGAGGTAGCGCTGAAGCATCTGCAGGAGGAGATCATTTCCCCGCGGGAGCTGGTTCCGGACTTGCCCCGCGCGATTGAACAGATCATCCTGAAGTGTACCCAGAAGAGCCCGGATCGCCGCTACCAGAGTATGTCCCTTCTGATCCGTGACCTGAAGGAATCCCTGGTCAATCCCAACGGGGATTTTGTGCGGATCGCGCCGGAAAATCCAAAGGGCGCGACGCATATGTATTCCAGGAAGGATCTGGAAGAGATCAACCGGCGCTCCCAGGAGATGGATACATGGCCGGGGCTGTTTGAAGGCTCTTACGATTCGCGCATGAATTACCCGCCGGAGGATGAGCCTCTGGAGGATGACGGATATTACCGGAATGATCAGGCGGAGTACGAACCGGACGACCTGGTTCCCGAGGAAGAGGGAAGCCGGAGACGCTCTGGGCGCAGGGAGAAGGGGTCTTCCTCCGAGAAGGTGGTGGTAGTGATCTCGATCCTGGTCGCCTGTGCGATCGGCGGCCTGATCCTTTACCTGATCATCCACACCTTTGATGTATTTGGCCCCGGAGGCAGTGCCAAGATGACGGAAGCCGCGGGGAACGTGCAGGCGGGATCTGTCTCTGAGACGGTCACGGTGCCGGATCTCCGGGGAAAGACGGAGCACGAGGCGCAGGCATTGCTCAAAGACCGGGGGCTGGGCTATAAGTACCTGGGCGAGACGAGCTCCAACGAATACGCCTCCGGCCAGATCGCGGAGCAGGATACGGATCCGGGGACGATGGTTGAGAAGAATTCCCGGATCGGGTATACGCTTTCCATCGGCTCGGCGGAGGCGATCACTGTCCCGGATCTGACCAACAAGACCCAGTCTGACGCGGAGCAGGCGGTCACCAGCATGGGGCTTCTGGTGTCGGTGGATAATACAAGGTACAGTGACACGGTTGAGTCGGGACATGTCATCACGACAAATCCGGGCGCAGGGTCAACGGTCCATGAGGGGGATACGATCTCCCTGTATATCAGCCAGGGGCAGGATACCCAGTCCGTCAAGGTGCCCGACACACAGGGGAAGTACAAGGACGACGCGGTCACCATATTGAGCAATTCCGGCCTTTATGTCTATGTGGCAAGCGAGCCCAGCGAGACCGTTGCCCAGAACCTCGTGATCCGTCAGGATCTGGCTCCGGGCAGCACCGTGAAGACCGGCTCTTCGATTACGATTACGGTATCCACCGGGCCGGAGAATGCGGTCGTGCTCAATCCGGACGGGGGGAATGGCGATTCTTCGCAGACGGCAGGAGGCACATGGATGTGCTACAGCCAGCTGCAGGCGCCGTCTGATTACACAGAGGGCAGCACGGTGCGTGTGAGCGTGGTTCAGAATGATACGGAGAAAACGGTGTTCGAGGGCGTTACGTCATTCCCGTACCTTCTGAATGTGGAAGGGATTCCAGGCGTTTCCACAGGGACGGCCTATGTGTACCTTCTGGATGCGTCCGGGAACACGCAGTCGACGACCCGTTATGATGGGATCCAATTCTATGAGCAGTGACAGGACAGGCAAGATCATACGGGTGGTCGGAGGGTTTTATTATGTCTGGTGCCGGGAGGATGCCCAGGTATATCAGTGCAGGGCGCGCGGGGTGTTCCGGAAGGACAGCTTTAAGCCCGTGGCAGGGGATGACTGCAGCTTCCGGCTTACAAAGGCCAGGGATGTGGAAGGATATGTGGAACAGATCGCTCCGCGCAGGAATTTTCTGATCCGTCCTCCCGTGGCGAATGTGGATCAGGCATTGATCCTGTTTGCCTTCGCCAGTCCTGAGCCGAATTGTTCCCTGCTGGACCGGTTTCTGATCGAGATGAGGCGCCTTCAGATTCCGGCCGTGATCTGCTTTAATAAAAATGACCTTGCTGATGAGGCGGCAAGGTTCAGGCTGACCGAATCCTACCGTCAGAGCGGCTGCAGGGTGCTTACCACAAGCATCCTGAACAGAGAAGGGCTGGAAGAGATAAGGGAGCTGATGGAGGGCAGGACAACTGTCCTGGCAGGGCCGAGCGGTGTCGGCAAGAGCTCCCTGACCAATTTCCTGTGCCCGGAAGCGAACATGGAGGTGGGGCAGGTCTCACGGAAAACGGAGCGCGGGAAACAGACGACCCGGCATGCGGAGCTGTTCGCGGCCGGAGGAGGCACCTTCTTTTTCGATACGCCGGGATTCTCAAGCCTTGAGCTGCAGGGGATCGGAAGGGAGGATGTGAAGGCTTATTTTCCGGAGTTTTCCGAATACGAGCCCCGGTGCAGGTTCCAGGGATGCATGCACATCCATGAGCCGGACTGCGGGGTGAAGTCTGCGCTGGAAGAGGGCAGGATCAGCCGTGAGCGGTATGACAGCTACGTGCAGCTGGTGGATGAGATCTCCGCGAAGAAGAAGAGCTGGTGAATCCGCAGATACGTGGATTCTGGAAAAGCACGCTCTTGGATGAGCAAGCAGTGGATGGCTAAGTGCCTGTGACATATGTTTGGAAATGCAAGGCACGTTTTTATGAAAAACGGAGGGTAACTGTTCAGAACCTGTTCTGAACAGTTACGCATCGGGCGATGCTTCGCA